>JASHRB010000291.1 GCA_030037575.1 Candidatus Sulfotelmatobacter sp.
CGGAATTCCACGGTCAAGGATCCTGCTTCGGCACGCTCTTCCTCTTGCCCTAAATCCGCTGATTTCGCTTCTCGCCTTGTCTCTGGGCTCGTTGCTGAGTGCTTCGCTACTGATCGAAGTTGTGATGAGTTGGCCCGGGCTGGGCCCGTTGTTGTTAGAAGCGATATTGGCTCGTGATGTCTACGTGATCATCGGAGCGGTGATGTTGGCCTCGCTTTTTTTGGTTGCCGGCATGTTGCTGGGCGACATTTTGCTGTTTCTGGCCGATCCCAGAATTCGCACGGAAGGTCTGGCGTGAAGCCGAACAACCGAGTTGCGGCGCTGTTGACGGTTGTGGGGGCGATGCACCTCGTGGCTCTCGCCGCCGGATTTCTCGCGCCCTACGATTTCGCCGCGCAGAACCGAGATTTGCTGTATGCCCCTCCCGCGCAACTCCATTTGGTCGAGGCGCATGGCCTGGAGCACTTGCGGCCCTTGGTCTGCTCGCTTCGCCAGCCTGTCGAGGAGCCGGGAACCTATGTCGAGGATCGACAAAAATGCGCTCCAGTCGAATTCTTCGTGCGCGGAACGCCGTACAGATTCCTGGGACTCTTTCCATCGAGGATGCACTTGTTCGGGGTCGAAGCTCCAGCCGGCATTTATTTGCTGGGCACGGACGGCTACGGGCGTGACCTATTCTCCCGCCTTCTATATGGCAGCCAGCTTTCGCTGTTTTCCGGACTGCTGGCGATGGCGTTGTCATTGTTCATTGGTGGAGCGCTCGGGATCGCGGCCGGCTATTACGGCGGCTGGCTCGATGCAGCCGTCATGCGTTCGGTGGAACTCTTTCTGGCGCTGCCCTGGCTTTATCTGCTGTTTGCGATTCGCGCCTTCCTGCCGCTCCACATCTCCCCCATCCGCACCTTCTTTTTGATCCTGGCGGTGATCGGCCTGGTTGGCTGGGCGCGGCCGGCCAGGTTAGTTCGCGGCGTGGCGCTCAGTGGCCGAGAGCGCGGTTACGTTCTGGCCGCCAGAACCTTCGGAGGGTCCGATTTCTATCTGATGAGGCGGCACCTTCTGCCCCAAGCGTACAGCATACTGTTCACGCAAGCCGCGCTCTTGCTTCCTCAGTACATAATGGCCGAGGTCACGTTATCTTTCTTGGGTCTGGGTGTGGGAGAACCGGTGCCGAGTTGGGGTAATATGCTGTCAACGCTTCAGCAATACGAGGTGCTTGTCTCGTATTGGTGGATGTGGGCGCCTGGCCTAGCTCTGATTCCGGTGTTCCTTATCTACCAGCTTCTGGGAAATGCGCTGCAGGAAAGTGCGGACTGCAGGACGTGCGCGCAGTGAGGTGTGCTGTATGGAACGTTTTCGGTCCACCTTCGCACTGGTATGCCTGCTCGCGTCGGTTGACGCTTTCGGGGCCGCCCAACCTTCGCCTTCCGCCGAAGACCTTTTGGTCAGCGACAATCCGCTGGGCCGTCCCGGCGGCCGTCTGGTCGTCTCCCTGCGTTCGGAACCGAAAACGCTCAACCCGGTTACCTCGACCGATGTCTCATCGCGCGAGGTCATCGCCCAGCTGACTTCCGATCTCATCCACATTAATCGATTAAGCGAGCGCACCGAGCCGGCTTTGGCGAAGGCATGGAAGGTTTCTCGAGACGGATTGGAGTATCGGCTTGAATTGCGCCGCGGCTTACGATTCTCCGACGGCCAGCCGCTGGATGCCGATGACGTGGTTTTCAGCTTCAAGGCTTATCTCGACCAGAGCGTGCCTTCTCCCCAGCGCGATTCGCTGATGGTTGCACACAAGGCCATCACCGTAAGAAAGACAGATCAGTACACAGTGGTCTTCGGCTTATCCGAACCCTATGCCCCGGCCGAACGATTATTTGACAGCATTGCCATTTTGCCGCGGCATCTGCTCGAAAGCGCATATAACCAGGGAAAACTGGCGCAAGCGTGGGGCCTCAATACTTCTCCCCAGCAGATCGCCGGGCTGGGTCCGTTCCGCCTGAAAGAGTACGTGGCCGGACAGCGAATTACCCTCGAACGCAATCCTTATTATTGGAAGGTCGACCAGGCCGGCAATCGGCTTCCTTACCTGCAGGAGCTTACTTTTCTCTTTGTGGCCAACGCCGACGCGGAAGCGATCCGCTTTCAGGCAGGCGACACGGACATGATTAATCGGCTTAGCGCCGATGATTATGCGGTTCTTGAAAAGGACGAACGCTCCGGCTCCTTTCGTTTGCAGGATGTCGGATCCAGCCTCGAATTCAACTTCCTATTCTTCAATCTGAATCACTCGCTGCCGGCGCGGTTGGCCCCCAAGCAAACCTGGTTTCGCGATGTCAAATTCCGGCAGGCGGTCTCGCTGGCGATTGACCGCGCAGCCATGATTCGCGTGGTCTACCGCGGCCGGGGCACGCCGCTGTGGACGCCGGTCACGCCGGCCAACAACCTCTGGGCCGATGCCTCCATTCCCCATCCTTCACGCTCGGTCGAGGGGGCCAAGCAGCTTCTGCGGTCGGCTGGATTCCGGTGGAATTCCGACGGCAATCTGCTCGACCCCACCGGTTCGGCGGTCGAATTCACCATCATCACCAGCGCCTCCAATGCGCAACGCGTTCAAATGGCCACCATGATTCAAGCCGATCTCAAAGATCTTGGCTTGCCCGTGCAGGTTGTCCCGCTGGAGTTTCACTCCCTGCTGGAGCGCATTTTTCAAACGCACGACTATGAAGCGGCCGTGCTGGGGCTGGGCGCGGGCGATGTCGATCCCAGCGCCGAAATGAACGTGTGGATGTCAACCGGCAACGATCACGTTTGGGACCTCGGCGAAGCCCGTCCCTCCACCGCTTGGGAGGCGGAGATCGATCAACTCATGGAGCAGCAACTCTCG
>JASHRB010000292.1 GCA_030037575.1 Candidatus Sulfotelmatobacter sp.
CCCGGATGACGCAGTCTTTGAAGCAGATGGCGGACGTGGCCAAACAAATCGCCAAAGGCGATTTGCTGGTTGAGCCCACGCCGCAATCGGACAAAGACCTTCTGGGCAACGCCTTTCTGGCCATGGTGGTGGATTTGCGCAAGGCCATGCGGGAGATCGGCGAAGGGGTAGACGTGCTGGGCGCCTCGACCAGCGAAATCCTGGCCACCACCAAACAAGTCACCACCGGCGCTGCGGAGACGGCCGCCTCCGTAACCGAGACCACGACCACGGTGGAGGAAGTGAAGCAGACGGCGGCGGTTTCCAGCCAGAAAGCGAAACGGGTTTCCGAGAGCGCTCACAACGTGGCGCAAATTGCCCAGGCGGGCAGGAAATCGGTGGACGGGACCATTGAGGAAATGACGCGTATGCGCAGCCAGATGGAGCTGATCGCGGAAAGCATTGTGCGCCTGAGCGAACAGAGCCAAACCATCGGGGAGATCGTGGCCACGGTGAACGATTTAGCCGATCAGTCGAATCTACTGGCGGTGAATGCAGCGATCGAAGCGGCCAAAGCAGGGGAACAAGGCAAGGGATTTGCGGTGGTGGCGCAGGAGGTCCGGAGTTTGGCGGAACAGTCGAAGAAGGCTACCGTGCAGGTGCGCACCATTCTGGGCGACATTCAGAAGGCGACCAACGGAGCGGTCCTGGCCACCGAGCAAGGCGCCAAGGCGGTGGAAGCCGGGGTGAAACAAGCGACCCAGTCGGGAGATTCGGTGAAGGCGCTGGCGGAAAGCATTGCGGAAGCGTCGCAAGCCGCGACCCAGATCGCCGCCTCCAGCCAGCAGCAGTTGCTGGGGATGGACCAGGTGGCTTCGGCGATGGAGAACATCAAGATTGCGACCACGCAGAACATCGCCGGGGCGCAGCAATCGGAGGCGGCGGCGCAGAGCTTGCAAGAGCTGGGACTCAAACTGAAACATCTCGTGGGCCGCTACAAGCTTCCGGCAAGCGAAACGAAAGCTCCCGCCCGGCGGGCGGCGGCGGGAAACTGACGCCCCAGGGCGGGGCAAACAGGATGAGCACGAGAGACGAGGAATTCGAGAAAAAGCTGCTCGCCACGTTTCGGGTGGAGGCGGACGAGCACGTCCGTGCCCTGTCATCCCGCCTGGTCGAGCTGGAGAAAAGCTCGAGCAAGGAAGAACGGGCGAACCTGGTGGAGAGCATTTTCCGCGAAGCCCACAGCCTGAAAGGCGCAGCCCGTGCGGTCAACGCCAGCGAGATCGAGAGCATCTGCCAGGCTCTGGAGAGCGTCTTTTCGGTGCTCAAGCATAAAGGACTGGCTTTCTCGGCCGCCCTGTTTGACGTGCTCCACAGCTCGGTGGACGCCATCGGAACCATGGTTCTGGGCGGCGAAGGCGGCCGCCCCGCTGCTGCGACCTTACACACCGCAGAACTGATACAAACCCTCGAGCAGATCTTAAAAGGCACACTTCCTAGGGGCTCGCAACCAGCACCGAAACTGGGCCGAAAACCGCCCGCTTCTAAGCCTGCGGTTGACGCCAAGGAGAAGACCGAGGCAGCGACGAGCTCGGCGACGGTGGACGCCAGCGCCGCGGGCGTCGTGCGAGTCTCCACCGCCAAGCTGAATTCGCTCTTGCTCCAGGTGGAAGAACTGCGCGCTCCGAAAATGGCCTTGAGCCAGCACCTTGGCGAGCTGCGCGAACTGGGCGGCAATCTGGCGACGTGGACAGAAGAGAGGGCAGCGGTCCGTTCGCAGTTGCGCCGGCTGCAAGAGACGCTCGACCGGCAAGGCAAAACCCAGAAACCGGCCGATGGCGAGGATACCCGGCAGAAAGCCATCTCACAAATTACCCGCCTGTGTGGCCTGCTGGAACGAAACAGCGGCAGCGCGGATGCGCTCAACAGCAATTTCGGCGGGCTTCTGCGTCTGGCCGAGCAGGACCATCGCATCCTGGCCGCCATGCTGGCATCACTGCTGGAAGAGGCAAGGAAATTGTCACTGGTTCCATTCTCTTCGCTGCTCGAAGGCTTCCCCAAACTGGTGCGCGACCTTTGCCGCGACCGCGGCAAGGACGCGGAGCTGGTGATTCGAGGAGGGGAGATCGAAACCGACCGGCGGATATTGGAAGAGATAAAGGATCCTCTGATTCATCTGTTGCGCAACTGCATCGATCACGGCATCGAGACTCGCGTCGAACGGGAACGCAAGGGCAAAGCGCCGCAGGGCACGATTACGGTCTCCCTTGCGCCGAAGGATGGAGACAAGGTGGAGTTGCTGCTTTCTGACGACGGTTCAGGAATCGACGTGGCCAAGATTCGCTCGGCGCTCGCCACCGCGGGCGGTGAGCACAAAGAGCAAGTGGCGTCGCTCAGCGATGAAGATGTCCTGCCCTTCATTTTTCAGTCAGGAGTCTCGACCAGCCCGATCCTCACCAACCTGTCCGGCCGCGGCCTCGGTCTGGCCATCGCACGGGAGAAGGTAGAGAAGCTGGGCGGCAGGTTAACCGTGGAAACCCGCCACCGAGTGGGCACGACTTTTCGCATGGTTCTGCCCCTGACGCTGGCAACTTTTCGAGGGGTTCTGGTTCGCTCCGGAGAACTTCTGTTCATCCTTCCGACCACCTACGTCGAGCGCGTCACCCGGGTAAGCCGCGGAGACATCAAGACCGTCGAGAACCGGGAAACGATCCGTTACGGCGGCGAGGCGCTTTCTCTCGCACGTTTTCGCAACATCCTTGCATTGAGCGGCGCGGCCGCCGACCCTGGGGAACTGCTTCACGTCCTCATTCTGCGCGCGGGCGGCGAGCGCATCGCGTTTCAGGTCGATGAAATACTCAGCGAACAGGAAGTCCTGGCGAAACCCTTCGGACAACAGCTTTCCCGGGTGCCGAACCTGGCGGGGGCCACCATTCTGGGCACGGGCAAAACCGTGCCCATCGTGAATGTACATGATTTGGTCAAGTCGGCCGTGAAGTCTCCAGGGGCGGCGGCGCCAGCCACCGAGCCGGCGCGAGCGGTGGCCAGGAAGTCCATTCTGATTGCGGAAGATTCGATCACCGCCCGTACGCTGCTGAAAAACATTGTGGAAGCGGCGGGATACGAAGTAAAAACCGCGGTGGACGGACTGGACGCTTACACCGCGCTCAAGGCCGGCGATTTTGATCTGGTGGTTTCCGACGTCGAGATGCCGCGCATGACCGGATTCGATTT
>JASHRB010000001.1 GCA_030037575.1 Candidatus Sulfotelmatobacter sp.
GAACTGCGCCTGCTGGTGGAACGGCACAGCGGAGTCGCTTTGGATTGTCCCAACAGCGCCCTGGCCGCGCATGTGGCCGACTACGTCGAAGCTCAGGAATTGGGTTCATCGGCGACTCTGCTCGAGCGTCTGCGTTCCTCCGATCAGGATCCGGCGAAGCTGTCTTCGTTGTTGGATGGCCTGATCGATGCGAATACCGGTTTCTTCCGCCATCCCGGCGCTTTGAACGCTTTGGCGCAACACGTGGTTCCGCAGCTGTGCGCACGCAAATCGATCGACGGTCCCAGCCCGCTGCGCATCTGGAGTGCAGGTTGCAGCACCGGGGAAGAAGCCTACTCGATTGCGATGGCGGTGTGCGATGCATCGAGCCAGCCGGCGATGACTGCGGCCAACATCGCGAATCCGAGCAACGGAAACGGGACAGGCAATCAAAAAAGCTCGCGCAGCGGCGGCATCGCCGAAAGCTCGACCGGCAACGGATCGACCGGAGTCAAGTCGGCCGCGCCCTTTTCCTTGCACATTGTCGGCAGCGATCTGCTGCCCCGCCATATCGAAGCCGCCGATCGCGGCGTTTATCCACAATCGGCGCTGGACGGTCTGCCTCCGGCCACCATCCGCAATTATTTTTCGAAGATTACTGCAACCTCGGTTGGGCCGAATGAGCGGCAGGGAGAAAGCGCTCCCAGGAACGGAGCTGCAGCCAGCGTGGCTACAGCTCGCGCCGAAGCCGGCCACCTGCTGGTCAAGCCGCGCCTGCGCAGCCTGGTGACGTTCAACTGCATGAATCTTGCCCGCCCCGGCTACATCGGCCGCTTCGACGTCATCTTTTGCATGGACGTGCTGCCCCACTTTTCCCGCGCCCAGCGCATCGCCTTGATGGAGCGCCTGCATCTGTATCTCGAACCGGGCGGATATCTGTTCCTCAGCCACAGCGAAAAGCTCATCCACTCAAACCTGAATTTCCGCTCCGAAACCTTCGACGGATATACCTTCCATCGCAAGCCGCTCGCCGCCAGCGCGGCGTATGGAAGGTGAGCTACGCGAACAAGAATTCCTTCGTCCGCAATTCCTTGATCGTATCCCTGAGCTTAGCCGCCTTCTCGAACTCGAACTGCTTGGCGGCTTCGCGCATGTCGGTTTCGAGTTTCGCGAGGTAAGCGTCGAGTTCTTCCTGCGATTTGAACTCCGGCGCGTCTGGCGGTTCGCTGGCGGCAAGGTCGGCGTAGTCGGCGGCGACGATTCCGGCCAGCGTCATATCGAGCGGGCGCACAATCGACTCCGGGGTAATTCCATTTTCCTGGTTGTAGGCCGTCTGAATCGCGCGACGACGCAAAGTCTCATCCATTGCATGTTTCATGGAATCGGTCATGCGGTCGGCATACAAGATAGCGCGGCCATGCAGATGGCGCGCGCAGCGGCCGATCGTCTGGATCAGCGATCCTTGCGAACGCAAAAATCCTTCTTTATCGGCATCGAGAATCGCGACCAGCGAAACTTCAGGCAAATCGAGCCCTTCGCGCAGAAGATTGATGCCGATCAACACATCGAACTCGCCTTTGCGCAGAGCGCGGAGAATTTTCACGCGCTCGAGGGTCTCAATTTCCGAGTGCATGTAGCGGCACTTCACGCCCACTTCCGCATAGTACTCGGCCAAGTCTTCCGCCATGCGCTTGGTCAAGGTCGTCACCAAAACACGTTCGCCCTTGTCCACGCGCGCGCGAATTTCGTGCAGCAGGTCGTCGATCTGTCCTTTGACCGAACGGACCTCCACTTCGGGATCGATCAATCCCGTGGGTCGGATAATCTGCTCTACCACCACCCCCGCTGATTTCGTCAGCTCATACGGTCCGGGCGTTGCCGAAACGTAAACCAGCTGATTCGTACGATGCTCGAATTCTTCAAAAGTCAGCGGACGATTATCGAGCGCCGAAGGCAGGCGAAACCCATATTCAACCAGCACTTCCTTGCGCGAGCGGTCGCCGTGATACATGCCCCGCAGCTGGGGAATGGTCTGGTGCGATTCGTCGACGAACATCACATAATCGCGCGGAAAATAATCCAGAAGAGTGGGGGGAGGCTCGCCCGGCATGCGCCCGGTGAAATGTCGCGAATAATTTTCGATGCCGTGGCAGTAACCCATCACTTTGATCATTTCCAGATCGAACTTGACCCGCTGGCGAAGCCGCTGGGCTTCGACCATGCTCCCTTGTTTTTCCAACTCCACTTCCCACCAGGCCAGCTCTTTCTTGATGGACTCGACAGCATGGGCGCGCGTCTCGTCCTTCATCACGTAATGGGTCTTCGGATAAATCGGCAGCCGCATGTACTTCTGCTTCACCGTGCCGAAGAGAGGATCGATCTGGGAAAGCGCTTCGACCTGATCTCCCCAAAGCTCGATGCGGTACGCCATGTCGTCGTAAGTTGGGAAAACTTCGATGACGTCGCCACGCACGCGGTAGGTGCCGCGGCGAAACTCGCCATTCGTGCGCTCGTAAAGAATATCGACGAGCTTGTGCGTGATATCTTCGCGCGCGATCTTCTGTCCTTTTTCGAGGAAGAGCATCATGCCGTAATAAGCCTCGGGAGAGCCCAGGCCGTAAATGGCGCTAACCGATGCAACGATCAGCGCATCGCGGCGCTCAAACAAAGAACGCGTGGCCGAGAGCCGCAACTTGTCGAGCTCGTCGTTGATCGTGGCTTCCTTTTCGATGTAGAGATCGGCGGCGGGAACGTAGGCCTC
>JASHRB010000293.1 GCA_030037575.1 Candidatus Sulfotelmatobacter sp.
CTCGATGTTCACCATCGCGGCCGGAGCTTTCCTCTGTGGGCGCCTTCTGGATGCTGGAATTGCTGCGCGCACCGTCGCAAGTTGGACGGGATTGATTATGCTGGTTCCAGCTACGCTTTGGGCGATGGCGACGCGCGGAAAGCGCACGGCTGAAGTCGCACTGTGAGGTGAAAACCGTAACGACCAAACCTATTAGACCAGCCGATCGATCTTGGCGGCCATAATGAAATCGCTTTCCGTAAGCCCGTCAATCTTGTGCGTCCACAGCGTGATCTCAGCTTTGCCCCACGCCAGCAGAACATCCGGATGGTGCCCTTGTTCTTCGGCTAATGCTCCCACTCGATTCACGAACGCGAGTGCCTGCTTGAAATCAGGAAATTTGAATTCGCGCTTGAGATGGTGTTCGTTCATTACGTTCCACTGCGGTACGCTCTTGTGCAGGGCCTCCAACCCTTTTCCTTTGAGCGCAGGAACTCCGCCACGGCAGGGCGTGCATTGCTGGTCGGCAAGTTGTTCCGTCATATCTTTCTCAATAAACGCTTTTGCGGAATGTCCGTCAAGAGTATTGAGCGGAATTAAATCGGCGCGCCGTCTGGCGCTGCAGGGCAACGCCCATTCGATTTGATGAAACCTCGCTGCTCGCGACGGCATCTGTAATAGTTCCCGCCGTCACCAACGGTGCGTCGCGATAATTGGTGGTTCGCAGGTTGTTCTCAGGGCGGTTCGCGGGCTTTGCACCGGGTTGTTGAAGCCTGGAAAGAGCATGGCTGCCCCACCTTCGCATCCCAATCCGGCCCATTTGAACCCTGCTCAGGCTGGGCCCGGCTTTGCCGGCGGCCGGGCAGTAGAGGCCGCTTCCAATCCTTGGCTGATCGCTCTGGCTGTGATGCTGGCCACGTTCATGGAAGTGCTCGACACTTCCATCGCGGCGGTTGCGCTGCCCTATATAGCCGGCAGCCTTTCCGCGACCAACGACGAAGCCACCTGGGTGCTTACCAGCTATCTTGTGGCCAACGCCGTGGTGCTGCCGGCGAGCACGTGGTTCTCGCTGCGATTCGGGCGCAAGCGTTTTCTCATTGCCTGCATCATCATTTTCACCATCTCATCATTCGCCTGCGGCGCGGCTACGAGTTTGGGATACATTCTGATGGCGCGGGCCATCCAGGGTGCGGGCGGAGGAGCTCTACAACCGCTTTCGCAAGCCATTCTTCTCGAAAGTTTCCCGCCACAAAAACGCGGCATAGCGATGGCGGTGTTCGCTCTTGGAGTCGTTGTTGCGCCGGTGCTGGGCCCAACTCTGGGCGGCTGGCTTACCGATACTTACTCGTGGCGCTGGGCGTTTTATATCAACATTCCCGTCGGTATCTTCGCCGTGTTTATGATTTCGCGCTACGTGCAGGATCCGTCGTATATCAAGGACGCCCGTCCAGGAAGACTCGATGGCGTCGGCCTCGGTCTGCTAGCCGTATGGCTCGGCTGCCTGCAGATCATTCTCGATAAAGGCCAAGAAGACGATTGGTTCGGCGCCACCTGGATTCGTTGGGCCGCGGCGATTTTGGTGATCAGCCTGATCGCGTTTCTCATTCGCGAATTCCGGCGCCGGCAACCCCTGGTGGATCTGAAGGTTTTCCGTCATCGCAACTTTACTTTAGGATGCATCCTCATCGCTCTTTTCGGCGCCGGCATCTACGGCTTGGTGACCTTGCTGCCGCTCTTCTATCAGGAACTGATGGGCTACACTGCGCTCGCCGCCGGATGGGCTGTCAGCCCGCGTGGCGTCGGAGCCATCGTCGCTATGCCTTTGATCGGCTATCTCACGGCAAAAATCGATAACCGCTGGCTCATCGCCTTTGGCTTTGGCACGTTCGGCGTTGCCAGCCTGTGGTTTGGCGAGGTTAATCTCAGCATCGGGCAGTGGACATTTCTCTGGGCGATCCTCATCAGCGGATTCGGCTCGGGCTGCGTTTTCGTGCCGCTCTCGACGACCGCAATGGCGTTCTTGAAGAACGAAGAAATCGGCAATGCCAGCGGCTTGTATAACCTGTTTCGTAACATTGGCGGCAGTGTCGGAATTTCGGTCGTGAACACCATCGTGGCGCGCCATGAACAGTTGCACCGCAACGAGCTGACGGCGTCTCTCAGGCCCGGGCGGGTGAGCGTGGGTGGCGCACTGGGCGGAATTCAGCAATACCTGGGAACGCAGGGCGCCTCGCCGACCACGGCTCTGCGGCGCGCTTACGGACTACTGGACCTGGCTCTTAACGGGCAGGCGCGCCTGTGGTCTTATGTCGACGACTTCCGTTACATGGCGCTGGCCTGCTTCGCCTGCATTCCGATAGTGTTCACCCTGAAGAAAGCGATCCGGAAAGTTGGAGCGACCAGCGCGGCACATTGAATGTGCCCGCAGGCATCCCTTCTGGATCGACCGGTGGTCCAGTGTTGCTGCACCCACGTGTCGCCATAAGATCGACCTCCGCGGGCAGCGAAGAAGCCATCGCGTAAGGCACGAAAAATCGAAACCGCAAAGACTGGGCGAATACAACCTCCGTATGGTGTCATTCCGAACTCCCGGCTTAACCAGCGGGGCGAGGAATCTCATGGCAAAAGGCAATTTGCGAGGTCAAATTGAGCCATGACCGGCGTTCTTTTATTCCCCTTAGAACGGAATGTCCTCGTCGGTAATCGGCCCGGACGCCCCCGCAGGCTCGTGTTCCGGCACACGCTGGTCGAAACTGCTGTTTCCGCTGACGGTCGCACCGCGCGAATATCCTCCGCCACCTTCACCTTCACCGCGTCCGCCGAGCAGGATCAAATCGCTTGCCACGATTTCGGTCATGTATTTTTTCTGATTCGTCTGCTTGTCGTCCCAGGAACGGGTTTGCAGCCGCCCTTCAATGTAGACCCTGCCGCCTTTTTTCAAGTATTCACCTGCAATCTCGGCCAGCCGCTGCCAGAGGACAACGTTGTGCCACTCGGTGCGGTCCTGCCACTCGCCCGCCTTGTCTTTGAAGCGTTCGTTGGTAGCGATGGCCAGTTTGGCCACGGCCGTGCCTTGTGGCGTGTATTTCACTTCGGGATCTTTCCCCAGGTTGCCGATCAGTTGAACCCGGTTGAGACTTTTTCCAGCCATGCGACGCTCCTTCGAAGCCAATATAGCGACGGACGTCCCTCGCCCGCCAGTGCTTGCCGTTCCCCTTTTTGCAGGGGTTCACTATAGCAGAGTTAGGCAGGTGGAAAGCGAGCGCGCGTCAGAATTTATCGGGTTTGTGCCCTACGGGGAGAAAGCCCAGGCACAGCTTGAAATCGGCTGCGTCATCCCGAGCGGAGCCGCTTTCTTCAAGCAAAGCGAGGGATGTCATGGGGCCCCCGCATCGGCGCTTTCTGAGATTCTTCGCGCCCGCTTGTGACGGCGCGGCGCATCGGAATGACGTCATGGTTAAAGCATGTGGTCCAATGCTACTTGCGGAGAAGGGCAGGAACAGCCAACCATAACCCCAAGCTGCGCTATAATCTACCAATGTCTCCTGCACCCGGAGCGATCAAAGCTGTCGGCATGGTTCCCGATGAGGTGAAGTGGGAACCGAGATCCAAAGGCCTCACGACACCGCGCAAGAAGAAGCCGAAGGAACTCGCCGTCATCACCGAATGCTGCACCGGCTGCGCCGGCTCCCCCGCCTGCGTGGAATATTGTCCAGTGGAAGATTGCATGTTCTGGGTGCCCGACGAAGATAATCCGCCTTTCGGCCGCATCCAGGTCGATCCGATTCTCTGCATCGGCTGCAAGAAGTGCCTTAGCAAAGGACCCGATGGCTGCTTCCTCGATGGCTGCCCCTGGGACGCAATCGTCATGGTCGACACCGTGGAAGTGGAAAAAGAAGTGGGCGTGATGGCCATCTAGAAGCACGGGCTAGGGAACAGGGGTTGGTGGCCAGCGATGGGTGGCGGACAAGCAGCGATGAGCCCCTCCCAAAGCCATCCAGCGGAGAGGTGAAATTCGCGGAGTGAATTTTCATTTCACAGTCGAAGGATCTGTGGCCAGGGTTAAGTTTCAGCGTCTGTTTCGCCCGCTCTTCTGGCCTGACTTCTTCGAAGGCCGCCCCCCCGAGTGCTCTGGATTCTCGCCCGGTTCAGGGAAATCTGTATCCGCGCCTTTTATGCGCGGATCCTGATCGCGATGGCCGAGCTGTTCTTCCAACCCGATGTGCCCGTCGTGGTGATGCTCTTCAATCTCGACCGCGCCTTTCGCGCGATCCGGATCATGTTCGCAAATTTTCGCCATGAGACCTTAGACTGCGACCCATCGCATATCGTTGCCATGCAAAAGCAGGATTTGTCATCTTGAGCTCGGCGAAGGAATCTATGCAACCGCGTGAACTCAAAATTACATAGATTCTTGGCGGCGAAAAAACGCCGCTCAGGAGGACGATTCTACATTCCCGGTCGGCTTGGAACGCCCAGCTTGTGCAGCCTTTCGCGCGCCTGCAACGCCTCGTTTGATTTCGGATAGCGCTGGATCAGTCGCCGCAATTCGCTCACACCGTCATCCTGCTTGCCCAGTTCGATGAGCGCAAATCCCTTTTTCAACTGCGCCGATGGAGCTTTATTTCCGGTAGGAAAGTTCTGCAATACCTGATCGTAGCTCTGCGCAGCCTGGTCGTACTTTCCTTGGCGAAACTGGATCTCGCCCAAATAGAAGTACGCGTTCCCGGCAAGATCGGTGTTGGGATAAAACTTGACGTAATCGGAAAACTCCTGCGTGGCCAGATCGTTATTGTTGCCGTTGTAATCGCGCAAGGCGTTGTTGTAGAGCACGTCGGGCGGAGGCGCGTTTGCCATGGCCTGCTGTTTTGCCTGATCGGCAGCCTGCGCCGCCTGAATGCTCTGCTGCTGCGACTGCATGTCTTCGAGCGCCTTGCTGACTTTGGTCAGACGCGCCTTCAATTCGTCGATCGAGTCGTTGAGCGCCTGAATTTGTCCCGATACCTGATCCACTTTCGCCGCTGAGTCTGTCTCCTGTTTGACCAGCGTGTTTTGCAGAGCCGTAAGCGCGGCGCCCACCTTGTTTACCGCGTCCGCATCCTGCTGCACCAGATTGTTCATCACCCCCATGCGCTCGTCAAA
>JASHRB010000294.1 GCA_030037575.1 Candidatus Sulfotelmatobacter sp.
CAGTTTTTCAACGGTCGAGCGAAATTCAGGATTATCCGTCCAACTGTCGTCCCACACGTGGAACTGCAGCAAGTCGATCGAGTCCCGGCCAAGTTTCTTCCGAATCAGGTCGGCGTACTTGAGCACATGATCGGCGGAGAAAACCTCCCCGTATTTATACCGGGGTAGCGCTGGCCACTTGTCGTTTGCCGGAGGAATTTTCGACGCCGCGTACAGCCGCTTCTGGGGATTGCGCGCCATGGTATCGCCCAGCAGCCCGTCGCTTTTGCCTTCGCCATAAGCCCAGGCGGTATCGAAGAAGTTGCAGCCCGAGTGGACGGAAAGCTGCATCGAGGCGAGCGACTGCGCGTCGTCCGAGCCACTCCATCCGCTCATGCCCCAGAGCCCATAAGCGATGTCGCTGACTTCCAATCCGGTCCGGCCCAGCTTGCGGTATTTCATCGCTTTGATCCTTGCCCGCCCCAGCCCTTGAAGATGATGCTGGCAGCTCCGTGCGCGACCTTGTTCTTTGGCCAGCGGCCGACTTAATTTTTCGATGGCGGTCAGCAAAATTTTTCCCCCGCCCACCGGCCGCGCCCGTGTTCCAATAGATCCAGGATCGTAATCTAGATCATAACGTCAGATCGTTCATCCGGTGGGAGGTTGGCCATGAATTGTGAAAATTCTGCGGATCGGATCATGCGTAAGAAGAACGATGAAAGCACAGCCCCGTCCTCGCGCCTGACCGACGAAAAAATATCGGACGAGTCGGGAACGGAAACAATTGCGGACCGCGCGCTCGCACCCGCGGGGCTAAAAAATCCTTTCTGGAACTGATCGGCCCTATGCCCCGTCGCCCGGGCGGCGGGCTTTTTGCTTCCGCTCCTCCCTGGCCGCGCAAACCCGCGCAAGTCCTAGCGCAAAATTGGCAGGCACAGGCATGGCTTCACGCAGAACTCCAACGCCGACATTTTTTCGAGAGCGGGATGCAATTGCCAGTCAGGGCACGGCTCCAGCGTGATGACGAAAGGAAGCGCGAGCTTTTCAAATCCCGGCTTCTGCAGAACCGCATCGATGTTCAACTGGTGTGAGGAAAGAATCGCCGCCAGGCGGGCGATGATTCCCGGCTGATCTTTCACCCAGAAGCGCAGATACCAGGGGGTTTCAAAATCGCAGCTTACCTTCGGCGATAGGGCCGGCAAAGCCCGACGCAGCCTTGGCCGGCACCACAGATTCTGCACAACAAACATCAGATCCGATACCACCGCGACCGCGGTCGGATCTCCGCCGGCGCCGGCGCCCGAAAACGCAACCTCTCCGCCGTACGCTCCCGACGTCATCACCAGATTCAGATTCTGCTGCACCCGCCCAAAGGGCGAAGACGCTGGCACCAGGCTGGGGCCCACCTCGGCCAACAAGTTCGCGGCTTTCATTTCCGCCCGTGAAATCTGGCGTATGGTGCAACCGAGTTCCCCCGCATAAGCGAAATCCACGGCATCGACCGCGCGAATCGTGCGCGCGCGAATATCGGGAGGCGCGACCCGCACGCCCAATCCGGCCAGCGCCAAGATGGCCAGTTTGGCGCGAGCATCGCCGCCATCGAGATCTTCACTGGCGTCGGCTTCGGCGTAACCCTTGGCCTGGGCTTCTTCGAGCGCCTGGCTGAAAGGAATGCCGGCCGTCTGGATACGGCTGAGAATGTAATTGCAGGTTCCGTTCAGAATGCCTGCAATACCGTGGAGACGATCGCCCGAAAGCCCAGCGCGCAGCGCCGGAAGAACAGGCACGCCCCCTGCGACGGATGCTCCAAATTCAAGCTGACAGCCATTTTCCCGGGCGAGTTGCAAAAGCTCCAGCCCGTACCGTGCGATCAGCTGTTTATTTGCCGTCACCACCGACTTGCCCGCCTTGAGAGCGCTTTGCACAAACTCTTCCGCCGGGGTTAAGCCGCCAATCAATTCCACGATGATTTCAGCATCGGAGCGGAGAATCGTATGGAAGTCCTCCGTCCAGATCACGTCACCCGGAACCCACGGCTGCTTCTTGCGTTCGACGTTGCGATTGCAAATATGGGTCAGCTGAAGCAGTCCGTCCGAGCGCTGGCATAGAATCCGGGCAACCGCGCGGCCCACGGTTCCAAAGCCCACGAGCGCAACCCTTCCCGCCCCTTCGCGCCGGGGAAGGGGCGCGCCCACCGTGCCGGCCGATTGTTCTGGCGAAGTCTCGGACAGGAATTCTCTCCCGGAAAAATGAACTTCATTTTTATCATACGCAGCCATTGGCTCGGCGCGAGGGGAGGAATGGCGGCGGCCAGGCGGCTTGCCCGACAAAGTCAGCATCAAAGTTGGTAAGATAATGCGACCTACAGGCGGGCAGGGCATACACTGTCTTCGCCGCAAATCACAAGCGGAACCTCGATACAACGGCGACTCTCATGCCGAGCGCTGCGGTCCGCCACCACGCCCGGTGATGGGAGGAGAATGGATGATGGGAAAGTTCGCGACTGCGAGTGCGCTGACGCTTCTGGTTTTAGGCGGCTTTTCAGGGATGCTCGCATTTGCCCAGACGGCGTCGGCGGACCAAACCCAGACGCCGACCGGGCAGGCTCCGGCAACCAATGCCCAACCGCCGCAGTCTTCAACCCCCTCCCCGCAGCCGTCGGGCAGCCAAGAGTCATCGGAAGAAGAAGGCCCCTTGCCCCGGCAAAGGAAGCCGCCGGACTTTAACAAATGGAGCTACAACGTCGGCGCGGGAGCGAACGTAGACAGCGGCGCGACCAAGACATTCGTACGCGGCGGAGGCCTGGGCGGCACGGTTGGCGTTGCCCGCAACGGCAACAAGTATCTGGGGCTGCGGGCAGACTTCATGTATGAAGACCTGCCGCTCAAACAATCGTCGCTGCTGCTGGCGAGCGCACAAAGCGCCAACAGCTATCTTCTTTCTTTCACCGTCGATCCCATCATCAACATTCCGGTCACGAGCAACTTCGGCGCATACCTCCTTTTTGGGCCCGGCTATTTTCATCGCGGTGGCACTCTGAATTCCGATACGGCGGTTCCGGGTACAGCCTGCAATTCGTTCTATACGTGGTGGAATGGGCTGTGTCCGAATGTCAGCCTTCCGCTCGACGGCAGCTTCGTGCATTCGAGCCAGAACGACTTTGGGTACAACCTCGGAGCCGGCATCACGCGCAAAATGCCGAGTGGCGTGGAAGTGTACGCGGAGTTCCGTTTGATCCACGGATCGGCCAACGAAACCACGACCGACGTCCGCCCGATCACGGTGGGAGTGCGCTGGTAAGCATACGGGGGATCCTCGCTGCGCGGCGAGTCGGGAATCGTTGACGAGCTGGCAAACTTTTCCACCGCGCAGAGTGCGGAGGCTCAGGGGCCTATGGCTAGGGGGTGCGCGGCTACTCGCGATTGGTTCGATAAGTCCAAAGATCGGAAGCGCGTTGTTGAAGTTGAAGGAAGGAAGCAGCAGCCACGGGCTCGGAGACTTTGCCATCTGTGCTGCTTTCAGCCAAGGCAGCTTCGACCACGTGATGCGCCGGAGCCAGGGAACACACGGGATCGGTCGCAGACGCGTCTCCCGCGAGCAACAGCGCCTGGCATCGGCATCCTCCGAAATCGATTGCGCGCTGATGGCAACTGCGGCACGGCTCGGGCATCCAATCTTCCCCGCGAAAACGCTGGAACGATGGCGATTCTCGCCAGATGAATTCGAGCGACCGCTGGCGAACATTTTCAAAAGTCATCGCGGGAATCACTTCGGCGGCGTGGCAGGGAAGAACTTTTCCCGCGGGATTGACGAGCATCAATCGTTGTCCCCACCCGCCCATGCAGGCTTTGGGAAAACGCGCGTAGTAATCGGGTACGACGAAGTCGATGCGAATGCGGCCGGCCAGCCGTTTCTCCGCGGCGGATACGGCTTCGACGGCCCGGTCGAGTTGCGCCCGCGTGGGTAACAAGGCCGCACGATTTTTGCGCGCCCATCCGTAATACTGCGTGTGCGCGATCTCCATGCGTTGGGGCGCGAGCTGCTCGAGGAAGGCGATCATTTCCGCCATGTGGTCGATGTTTTGCCGATGCACGACCAGGTTTACGGTGAAGGCAATTTTGTGTTGCCGAATGAGGCGTGACAACTCGAGTTTGTGCGCGTGCGCTTTGGCGCCGGCAATCCAGTTGGCGGAGTCTTCGCGCGAATCCTGGAAGCTGAGCTGCACGTGATCAAGTCCGGCATCGACAAGAGATTCGAATCGCGCAGGCCCGAGGCCGACGCCCGAGGTGATCAGATTCGTATAAAGACCGGCGGTGCGAGCGCCGGCGACCAGTTCGGGCAGATCGGCTCGGGCTAGCGGTTCTCCGCCGGTGAAGTGCGCGTGAAGCATGCCGAGCTTGCCCGACTGGTTGAGCACATCGATCCATTCGCCGGTCGAAAGCTCCGAACTCACGGCGGCCATTTCGAGCGGATTGGAGCAGTACACGCAATGCAGCGGGCATCGATGCGTCAGTTCCGCGATGAGGGCCAGCGGGTTGGGAATCATGAACGGCGCCCCCCTCTCCAAGGTCCGCCATTGCTAAGCATACAAGCTTGTGGCGCCAGCGATAAGCCAGGTCGTCAAATTTCCATGGACCACAGATTGTCGGCTTGAGCAACGCCAAAACGGATGCACCGGTCGTAACCGGTAAATCTTTCGCCAAGTCGCGCGCCCGCAAGGCCGGTGGGGAGACCGGCCAAGGTGAATTCATGCCTTTAGAAATCAGCGAACCCGGGCGGAAAGGCGAGGCCGCGCCGCGCATCGGGCGCCCCCAGAAAAGGCCGACTCGGGAGCAGCGGACAAGCCACTCCCTGAGCCCGGGCGCTGCACTCGGGGTGGGGGCGGGGAGCAGTTGGCGCGAAGCGCGCTAGTAATCCACGATCCGTTTCTTCTGTAGTTGCTCCAGAAACCGGCTAATGTCGCTGCGAATCTTGTCGGGATCTGCGTCGGCGAATTGCTTCTGCAACTCGGCCACAATCGCGGCGAAGGTGCGCTGGCCGTCGCAGCGTTCGAGCACCTGGCGGCCGGTGCCTTGCAGCTTGATTGCGCCTTCGGGAAAAAGAATCGTGCGATTCTCCTCCTTGCCTCCCCAGCGGCAACCGCAAGCGAATCGCGGCTGGCTGGAATCTTCCGGCGGCGGCACTAGCGGCCCTCGATTCGAAACGCGCCCGGCGGTGGCCATCCGGGCTCCACGTAGGCAAAATAAAGCGCGTCAAGTTGCGCCCAAAGAATGTCGCACTTGTCGCGCAATGCCTGAATCGCCAGCTCTTGTTCGGCGCGGGTTTTCGCGTGGTCGTAAACGTAGTTCAAGGCAAACTGAGAATCTTCCGGCGCCTGATAAAGGCGGGCTTCGAAATAATCCAACCCACCCGAAAGCCAGCGGTAATGTTGCCGCAATTTTTCCACGCGCAACGTGATCAGCCGGGTTGAAAACAATTCCGTCAGCGACGAGGCAACCGCCTCCAGAAGCGAACGGCTGCGCACGATATTCAAATATTCGTTCACAGCAAAGCGAGTCGCGGGAAGAATGCCCTGACCGGCAAGCACTTGCCCGGGATCAAGGCCGGTCGCTTCAGCCAATTTAATCCATCGCTTGATGCCGCCTTCGCTGGTGGCGTCGCCGTCGTGATCGACGACGCGTTTGCGCCATGCCCGGCGAAACACGGAATCCGGTCCGCGCGAAAGAATGATGGAATCTTTGATGGGAATGATGCTCTGGTAGTAGTAGCGGTTCAGCGCCCAGGCCTGCAACTGGCCGCCGGTGAGCTTGCCTTCGTGCATCAGCAAGTGGAAAGGATGCTTGTGGTGATAGCGTTCTTCGCCTACGGCCTGCAATTGCGCATGCAGCTGTTCGAGCGCAAGCAAGGGTCGGGCCGTTTCGGTCTTTACAGATCGAACTGCCATCCATCCTCCGCGATTTCCCAGCCCGCGCCCCGCACCTGGCGATACTGCTCGCTGGCCCCGTCCAGCATGGGATTGGTGTTGTTGATGTGTACAAATATTTTACGCGGGCGACGAACTTCCGCCAACCTTGCGAGAGTTTTTTCGACGGGGATGTGGCCCATCTGGCGCGCGGTTCGTCCACCGCCCTGCACGCGAATCAGTTCGTCGTCGCTCCAGAAGGTGCCGTCGAAGAGCAGAGCGCGGCAATGGTCGAACTCTTCGAGAAGGTGATCGTCGAGTTGCGGAGCGGCGGGGAAAAAGGCCAAACGCTGGTGGGAGGGCGACTGAATGAAAAATCCGAGGGAGGCTTCATCGGGTGCGAGTTGTGATCCGCGCTCTGCCGAGACGTAGGCGGGATAGTGCGTGCTCAAAGATCGCGATTGGCATTTTATCCCGGAGTTCTCGCCGCGGGAATTGCACAGCGAGAATTCTTCTCCGCAGTGAAATTCCTTCCACACGACCTGATCTGGAATTCGCTGTAACATTCTGAACATGGAGTTGTCTTCGTTTACGATCCGGCGCACCGAAGCCGTGGCATAAACCGCGAGCGGTTGCAGTTCCCGCAATAGCAGGGAGCCGACAACGTGGTCGAGCTCGGCATTGGCCAACACCAGGCCGGCAATCGGCGATTGGCGCGGACCTGCCCGCGGGTGCAGCTCCGGCGTGGCTTCAATTTGCATGCGCAGGTCGGGAGAAGCGCCGAGCAAAAACCATGAGCGTCGATCTGCACTGAGGGCGACCTGGGTTTGGCTGCGCGGCTTGCCGTGGAAAGTTCCCGCTCTCACCGCGCGGCAGTTTGCGCAGGCGCAATTCCATTGCGGAAACGCCCCCCCTGCGGCCGATCCCAGGATCTTCACTCGCATCGCTGTGAGTCTAGCGTTTGGCGGAGCCGGAGTCTAACGGCGAAAAGAACCGTTACTGAGATCTTCGAGCTTCCGACCGGTCGCGGGCAAACGCCGGGGGGGCGGAACTAGCGCTTTGCTCAAGTTGATTTTGCCGAGTGTGAAGGTTTCTGCAACTGCCGCGCGGCTTCTTGCATTATCTTTGATCTTTTCGCTTTCTGCTTGCTATTGCACTATTCTCGTTGCATACTCCGAT
>JASHRB010000295.1 GCA_030037575.1 Candidatus Sulfotelmatobacter sp.
TATCTGGGATCCACACCGGCATCGCTTGTTTGCCGCGCGTGATCCCATGGGCATCAAGCCGCTGTATTACTACAAGTCAGACCGCTACTTCATTTTTGCTTCCGAAGTTCGCACCCTGCTCGGAACCGGCCTTGTCCCGCGCGTACTGAATCCGGTCGGCCTCGTCAACTATCTGGAATTCGGGTCGTTGTACGACCCAGCCACGCTGGTGCGGGGAGTCGACTCCCTTCCTGCTGGAAGTTATCTGGTTTGGGAAGACGGAATCGCCCGGCAGGAAAAATATTGGAACTTCGCGGCCGTGAGCGAACCCGGCGACAAATGCATACCCAATCATCTCGGTCGTCGCGTCGAACTCGAAAGCGAGATAGCCCAACTCCTCGACGAGTCTGTCCGCATGCAACTGGTGAGCGACGTCCCGGTCGGCGTTTTCCTTTCCGGCGGCATCGATTCCAGCACTCTGGTTGCCATTTCAAGTCGCAATTGCGCTCGACCGAGCACATTCTCGATCGTGTTTAAGGAGCAGAATTACTCGGAGGCTGAGTATTCTCGCGCCGTCGCTCGGCACTTTCGCACCGACCATCACGAGATCATGGTTTCGCAATGGGATTTCCTTGCGTCGATCGATGCCGCGATCGGCGCAATGGACCTGCCCACCATCGATGGCATCAATACGTACTTCGTTTCGCAGCAGGCGAGGGGGGCAGGAGTGAAGGTCGCTCTCTCAGGATTAGGTGGCGATGAGATGTTTGCCGGCTATTCAACTTTCCGAACTGTGCCGCGAATGGAGAGGTTTGCGAACATCTGCAAGCATGTGCCCAGCATAGGGCGAAATCTTGCTGCAGGAGCGTATGCCGCGATTGCCCCCTGGAACGATCAGAATCGCAAGCTGACGGCGCTCCTGCACGATCCAAAGGGAATCATTCATCCTTATTTTCTTTCGCGAATGTTATTCACGCCCGCGCAGCAGCGGACATTACTGCGCGCCAACAAACTCGATTCAGCTTTTGATCAGGCAGAGAAGCCTTTACTGGAGTCGCTAAAGCGATCGAGCGATCTTGACCCCATCAACCGTATTTCCTATCTGGAATCGCAGTGTTACATGCTGAACACGCTGTTGCGCGATGCCGACGCGATGAGTATGGCTCACGGCCTGGAAGTGCGTGTTCCGCTCATCGACCATCAACTCGCACGACAAGTTCTCTCATTGCCGGGAACGCTCAAGCTTGATAACGCGATTCCCAAGCCTCTGCTGGTAGGCGCACTCTGGGGGCAATTGCCTCGGGAAATTGTTCACCGCCCAAAACGCGGATTCGCCCTGCCTTTGCAAGACTGGATGCGCCACGCGATGCATCCTGCAGTGGAGCAGGCCATCTGTAAGATCGGTGAAGGAGATTGGAGGACGATAATCAGCTCGCAAGCTGCTCTCAAAGTTTGGGATGATTTTCTGGCAGGCCGCACATCATGGTCGCGGCCCTGGTCGTTATATGTGCTGCAACGCTGGTGTGAGCGGCACTCGCTGCGCTGCTGAACTACCTCACAACACTCAATCTTTCGTCGCGCTCACCAGCAGAAACAGTTTCCACCGCCCGGCCAGCTTCCTGACAAGTCGGCGCGGATAGACCCTCCACAGCCAGCGGTAGGCCATCGCTTGAAAGCGTATCGAAGGTTGGTGAAGCAGCAGATCGCCAGGGCTGAAAACCAATTGAAGTTTGATGTCGCGAAATCCCTGCATCAGGTCCAGAGCTTCCCCTCGCGTGTAGGTCTTTGTGGCCGGACTTTCCAGATGATCGTAAACCGATTGCCTCAGCGATTTCCGCCGCCAAATGCCGTAACGCAGCCAAAGCAACAGTCCGGTGACAGAAGGATGATGGTATAGCATGATTCGCGCTTCGCCGCCGGGCTTAAGCACGCGTCGCGCTTCCTCAATGCAGCGAACAGTATCCGGGCTGTGATGCATCACCCCGTAGGAATAGACAAGATCAAAGCTGTTATCAGCAAATGGGAGGTTCTCTGCGTCAGCTACTCGCAGATCGGCCAGATGGTCGTATCCTGCCAGCTCACAGCGCCCGCGTGCTCGGGCGATGGACATTGGTGCAATGTCGATTCCGGTCGCCTGCGCGCCAGCCTTGAGCCACTCCAGGTAATCCGCGCCCATGCCCACGCCAATTTCAAGCACTTTCTTGCCAGCTGCCGACCTGAAGCCGGCAAACTCGGCAATATGCGGCTCAAGAGCGTACCTGGCCCGGGCGTGAGCCTTGAAATGTTCAGCGAGCCATCGGCCGCAGTCCTGGGGCAGAGAGCCGGCAGACGGCTGCAGATAACGCGTCCCGCAAGGTTCGGCATTCCAGAATCGCCACACTTCTTCCTTGTCTTCGGCAATCGTATCGGCTGCGGCCATAGGTTCTCGCGTCGTTAATAGCTTGCCGTATTTGCTTGCTATTATCCACTGCCGGGAACGTTAAGATGTTGACATTATCGTTTCCCATGCAGCAATTGGATGAATCCGTTGCAGCCGTTGTGGTGCGCGACCTTGAAGCCGTGCCTGTGACGGCCATCATCGCCGTGCGCAACGAAGCGCAAAATCTTCCACGCTGTCTTGCATCGCTGCACGAGGTCGACGAAGTATATGTCGTCGATTCACAAAGCACCGACGAGACGGTGGAAATCGCCAGTTCGTTCGGCGCCAAAGTTGTTCAGTTTTACTACGCGGGAGGTTGGCCGAAGAAGCGGCAGTGGGCGCTCGAGTCACTCCCGCTTTCCCACGACTGGATTCTTCTGCTCGACGCCGACGAATCGCTCACGCCCGAACTTCTGCAAGAGATCAGAACCGCAGTCCAGAATCCGCGTTACCACGGCTACCAAATCACGCTGCGGATTTATTTTCTTGGACGCGAACTCCGGCACAGCGGCGCCGCCTTTTACAAACTCGCTTTGTTCCGTCGAGGAAAGGGCCATTACGAGTGCCGGCTGAAAGAGCAAGACTCGTCCATGGCCGACATGGAGGTTCACGAGCATATGGTTGTCGAAGGGGAAACCGCAAAGCTGAAGTCCCCGATTCTCCATCACAACATGAGTTCTCTTTCGCATTACATTCGC
>JASHRB010000296.1 GCA_030037575.1 Candidatus Sulfotelmatobacter sp.
CAAAGTGAGCCAAGCCGACTTAACCATGCGCGGTCATTCCACTGCCGGTGCAATGTCCGAGCCCGCATTCTCGGTTCCCGCGAAAAAAATGGCGATGTGGCTGTTCATCATCGCAGACTCGGCTACTTTTGCCGGCTGCCTGGTGGCCTATGGATTCATCCGTAACGGAACCGCCGGGTGGCCGCGGCCTTTCCACAGCATCACCAACGTTGCCCTCATGACGTTTATCTTGCTGACCAGCAGCTTGACCATGCTCGCCGGCATTCGCTCGGCCGAGAAGGGTGACAAAACCGGGGCGTTCCGCTGGGTCATCATCACCGCCGTCCTCGGGATTGTGTTTGCCGTCCTGCACATTCGCGAGTGGATGGAACTCCTCGATAAGGGCATGACGATCTTTCAAAATCCCTATGGCACGCCGGTGTTTGGTGCGGCCTTTTACAGCGTTACCGGCCTTCACCTGTTGCACGTAACCGGCGGCGTGATTGCCCTGATCGCGGTGGGAATTCGCTACATGGGCGGCGGTTACAAAACGGACGATCTTGAGGTGATGGGCTTGTACTGGCACTTTGTCGATTTGGTCTGGATGTTTGTGGTTCCGTTTATCTACCTTCTGAATCTGGCTCACTGATATCTATTCGGATGAATCGAAGGGACGAGACATACTATGGCTAGCTTAGAGACGCATGGTAGCGGCGGAATGAGAAGAGATCTGATGATCTACATCTTCTTGCTGGTGTTGGCGGGAATTCAATTTGTGATCGCCTACGAGAATATAAGCGCCGGACAGATGTTCGCCCGCATGCTGGCCGTGGCTATCATCGAGGCCGGCCTGGCCCTGCTGTTCTTCATGCACTTGTCGGAGAATCGCGGCCTGCGATGGTTTGTGCTGATTTTCACGGTTGCGGTGCTGCTGGGCTTACAATACGGATGGACGGACAGTTTCCGCCTGATCAACGGAGTGCCTTGGGCGCATTAGCCGTGCGGTAGTTCGAGAGATGAGGCTTTCGAGATCAATTCTTGTTTTCCCAACAGCCCTGCTCGGCCTGTTTTGCCTGGTCGCGGTGCTGCCCGCGTTCGGCCAGGGCTGTGCGCTTTGCTATACCCAGGCCGCGGCATCGGGATCCCGCATGATTCAGGCATTGAAAAGCGGAATCCTGATTCTGATTGCTCCCCCAACGTTCATGAGCGTTGGCTTGATTTTTATCTGTTATCGCAAGCGCAACAAGACTCGTAAAGATCACGCCGAATTGGATTTCGACTGGAGCCGTGAATCGGAAGATCGGTAGTGGACGGTTCTCGGTTGCCGCTTGTCAGCAGCCGGTCTTGAGTAGTGTACGGGTTGGATCGAACGGTCAGATCCTGCAACTGTCTACTGCCTTAGTCCCATCCAGTTCTCTGAAACGACCAGAGAGTTGCCCGGGTTGTGGGGGTCGTATTTTACAGACGTGGGCAGGCCCAGCCGGCAAGAGTGCAGATTGATCCACTGCCGCAGATAGGTCACGTCCTGCGAGCACTCGTAGGAGACGCCGGCAACGTCGTACTTGTAGATGAGAAGCACGGCGGCGTGATGGCCGTCGAGGGGCGGCATTTCCTGCACGTCGATGACCGTGCCGTCGGTGATGCGGCCGATGCCATCGAGCCAGATGCGGCGTTCGCGTTCGAGCTCTACCGGGCCTTTTGCTTTGCGGCGCAACAGAGCGTAACCGAGAACCACCGCGCTTCCCACAGCAACCAAGCAATAGACGCTGACCGAGTTCATGACGGAGTAGGCGCGCGGCCAGTCGAAAGCCGCGGACTGTGTTCTGCTATCAGAATATGACGGAAGCGGCGTCTGGAAAAGTGGTGGAACAGTTACCCAAGTGTGGGCTGTGGAAATCTTTCGTGAAGCCGTCTGGGCAAAAGACTGAGCGGCGATTGTTCTGCCCGTTCGCTTCGACAAAGCGAGGAGTCTTATTTTTGACCGCAAACGAAATTCTGCGTGATCTGACCGAAGCCGCCTTCGGCAACCATGCCGAACTGATCGTCGTAGCGCGCCTTCTTGCTCACAACGAGTTTCCCGCCGCGGTCGCGCGAATAGAACCACTCCGAATTGGGCACGGCGCTTCCGCTGGCACAATTGAAGCGAACCCGTGCCCGCAGTTCGACGAAAGGCCCTCCTTGCGGAAGTCTGGTGGGGGCTTTGTATTCGACCCGAACCCAGGCGGTGCGCAGGCCGCTCTTTTTGGTGGTCACCGAGCTGACCAGAACCTCGTCGCCGCTGGCCGTGGCGCCGATAGCCCGCCAGTCGCCGGTGGCCAGAGCCGCCGATCCCACGAACACCACCGGCGCCAGAATTACCGCGACCAGGACAAGGATCCCTTGCTTGATCGACGATCGGGAGGAGGGCATAAGCTCGCCGCAGACACTTTCGGCCAAAAACGGGTTTCTGTCAACAGGGTTGGCCTGATTCGGCGGATGTGGTGAGCGCTATCCCCCCGCCATTCCTCGCGGTCAAGCAATGGATCTGGCGGTGTACCATGCTGTCATCGGTTGGCGGAAGGGGAGCGGACTTCATGGAAAATCTGCATTGCACCAAACTGGATTCGATCGCAGGGCCGTTATTTCTGGCGGCATCGAGTAAAGGGTTGGTCGCCCTGGAGTTCGACGCCCGTCGGTCGGGCCAGCCAACCATTCGGCCCAATCCGCGGGATCTGCGGCAGCAAGGCAATGGATTCGCCTGCAGAGAGTCTGCGGCCGCGATGGCCGTGTACGTCCGCGAGCTAAAGGCATATTTCGCCGGAGAGCGGCGCGAGTTTAGCTTTGCCCTCGATCTTCGGGGAACGGATTTCCAGCTTGCCTGCTGGCGGGCCTTGCGGGCGATTCCCTACGGCGAGACTCGCACCTACGCTGATATCGCGCGGGCCGTGGGCAAAGCAAATGCGTTTCGCGCCGTGGGCCTGGCCAATCATCGGAATCCGATTGCCATTGTTGTTCCTTGCCATCGAGTGATTCGATCGGACGGCACGCTTTGCGGCTACGGCGGAGGGCTCGATGTGAAACGCAAGCTGCTCGAGCTCGAAGGCGCGCTGACCGGAGGGCTGGCCGCATAATCACCGGCGCCGCTTCTCCTTCAGCCAACCCATGACCGCCCACAACCAGTCCTCCGCGCTGCGCAAGACAGGCCTGTTTTATCTCGTCTTCGTGATGTTTTCCTACACCACCGGAGGTCCGTTTGGACTGGAGGACATGGTCACGACTTCCGGGCCCGGGATGACGCTGATCTATCTGCTGGTACTGCCGTTTTTCTGGTGCGTGCCGGTCTCGCTGGTCTCGGCGGAACTGACGACGGCGATGCCCGTCGAAGGCGGTTTCTACCGCTGGACGCGCGCCGCATTCGGCGACTTCTGGGGATTTCTCGCCGGATGGTGGAACTGGTCGGCTTCCTTTCTGCTCGGCGGGGCGTACGCGGTTCTCTTCGCCGATTATCTTGTGTACTACTGTCCAGGTCTGAGGGGATGGAAGCATTACGCCGTCTCGCTCGCCTTGATCGCAGTAATCACCTGGATTAACCTGCGTGGGATTCAGACGGTCAGCCAGGTCGCAACCGCGCTTGAGCTTTTTATATTTCTACCGGTAGCGGCGATGATTGCGATTGGGCTCGCTCATTGGAATCACAACCCCTTGGTTCCGCTGATTCCGCCGCGCCAGCCGACCTTCAAAATTTTTGGCGTGGGATTGGCGCTCGGATTGTGGCTTTATTCCGGGTACGAACAACTTTCGACGGTCGCGGAAGAAGTTGAGAATCCGCAAAGATCGTATCCTCTGGCCCTGGCGGCGGTGGTGCCGCTTTCGATGGCCGCATATTTTTTGCCCACCTTTGCCGGTCTGGCTTCGGCGGGAAATTGGGAGAATTGGCACACCGGCTTCTTTTCCGATGCGGCACGCATGATTGGCGGACCGTGGCTGGGCACGTGGATGACGCTGGCGGCGATGATTGGAAACGTGGCGCTGCTGAACAGCACTGTGCTGACCACCACCCGGATGCCGTTCGCCATGGCAGAAGACGGATATCTTTCTGCGGCGCTTACGCGCAGGCATTCACGCTACGGCACGCCCTGGCTGGCGATTGTGGTCTCGACCGCGATTTATGCCCTGCTCGCCTGGCAGAGCCTGGGACAGCTCATATCGGTCTACATCTGGCTGCGCTCCGCGACCACGGTGCTGACCGTACTCTCTGCGTGGAAGCTGCGGCGGACAAGGCCGGAGATGCGGCGGGCGTTCCGGATTCCCGGGGGACGGATGGGGTTGCTTTACGTGGTCGGCGCGCCCGTGGTCATGGCGGTGGTGGCCTTGTTAGGCGGCGACCGCTTCGCGACCATGGGCGGAGCGATGGCCATGGCGTTGGGCCCGGTTCTATACCTGCTGCTCAGAACCACACGTGGGGAAAAGGTTTAGAGCTTCCCGGCAGGCGCTGAAGCGCGTATAACAATCGCCGCCGCTGACCGTGCTACAATGAGCAACCTTAGAAGTTCTGCTGGGCAAGGATTCGGCCGTTTCCCCGCTGAAAAATACTGAAAATAAAATCACCGAACTCGTGCCCAAGAACCCCATCCCCGAGGCTGCACGCCTAACCTACGCCGATGCTGGCGTGGATATCGACCGCGCCAACCGCACCAAGCAGCGCATCAAGTATCTGGCTCATAAAACGTTCACCCGCGGCGTACTCAGCGAAATTGGGGGCTTCAGCGGCCTGTTCGCGGTCGACCGCACAAAGTACCTCGATCCTGTGCTGGTTTCGAGCGTGGATGGCGTGGGCACAAAATTGAAGGTCGCGTTTGCTATGGGCCTGCATTCGACCATCGGTGCCGATCTGGTGAACCACTGCGTGAATGACATCGCGGTGCAGGGCGCGGCGCCGCTGTTTTTCATGGATTACCTGGCGACCGGCAAGCTTGAGCCGGCGGTTGCGGAAAAGATTGTGGAAGGCATTGCCGACGCGTGCAAACACAATGGCTGCGCCCTGATCGGTGGCGAGACGGCCGAGATGCCCGGGTTCTATCCCGACGGCGAGTATGATTTGGCCGGATTTATCGTTGGCGTGGTCGAGCGCGAGCGCATGATTACCGGCAAAGACGTGCAGATCGGCGATGTGGTTCTGGGCTTGCCCTCGAACGGCCTGCATACAAACGGATATTCCTTAGCGCGCAAGCTGCTGTTTGAAGTGGCGAAATATTCGACCGACGATTATGTCAATGAAATTAAGGGCAAAGTCGGCAACGAACTGATGCGCACGCACAAGAGTTATTGGCCGGTGCTCCGGAAGCTAATCGATGCGCAGTGCGTCTCGGCGCTGGCGCACATCACCGGCGGAGGCATTACCGAAAATCTTCCCCGGGTGCTCCCCCGGGGAACAGCGGCGGCCATCGATCTGGGCTCCTGGCCTGTGCCCCCGCTGTTTGAACATCTGCGGCAATTGGGCAACGTTCCGCAGGACGATATGCTGCGAACGTTCAACATGGGGCTCGGAATGTTGTTGGTGGTTCCGCTGGCCAAGTTCAAGAAGGCGCAGACGGTGCTGGAACGCGCCAGCGAGAAGGCCCACACCGTGGGCCGC
>JASHRB010000297.1 GCA_030037575.1 Candidatus Sulfotelmatobacter sp.
TCAGAGCGTCGGCATCTCGCCGCGGGCGCTTGTCAAGCGGGCGCTAGAAGTCAACGCGGCGAGGCTGATCCTCGCTCACAACCATCCAGGATCCGAGGCGGAGCCGCTGCGGCCGAGCGAGGGCGATGTTCGATTCAGTGTCGTCGCCATCCACGCACTCACAGTCATCGGAGTGCAGGTCCACGATCACTTGATCGTGAACAAGAAGGGATTCTATTCGCTGGAGAATGAAGGTGACATTGAGCGGGGGCTGGCTGAGCACAAGGTCGAGCTTCAGCGACGCCGCCGCGTGCCGCCGGAACTTCAGCGGCTTCACCGCCTCTTGGATGTGGGCCGAGAGCTCGCTGAGCTAGCCGACCGCGGGAACGGCGGCAACGACAACGAAGGGGGAGGTACACTCCAGTAGCAAATTGAGCTGACAGTTCAACTCAGGTGCTTGCGCTTGCGGCGAGCACCTTTTGATGCACTGTCGCATCACTGGAGGTTAATTCAATGTCTCAAGATCTCAAATCCGCCGTTGCGCGACCTGTCGCTGGGCAGGTTGAGCGCTTCGGAACCGCGCTGACCATTCCCGAGAGGATGTCGATTGATCAGGCGGTCGCTCTGTTGATGGCTCGTAAGGAATACGAGGAGAAGGAAGTCATCATCAGCCGTGACTACGATACCTTCCCCTGGGATGGAGCGCATGCGCTCCAGAAGGTGCTCGAAAAGAAGTTCGGCTGGGCACAGGCGGTGCCGCAGCGGCACTTCTTTGGCGAGAATCCACCGCAGATGATGACGATTGATGTCGGGCCAGGCCAGAAGCAGGAAGTCATGTGGGGGCAGTTCACGCTCCCAACGGTCGAGGGGCTGCTCAAGACCGACACGACTCGCAATGCCGCCGGTCGCGTCGGGTTCAAGTTGGCAGCTAAGGTCAAGCGGAAAGACGAAGCCACGGTGCGGGAGCTATTCGATGAAGTCGGTGCCTACATCAAGGATCACTCCATCTACCGCGGAAAGGCAATCAAGATCCGCTTCCTCGACGGCGACGGCGATGTGATTCCACTGCCTGAACCGAAGTTCATGGAGACTGATCACATCGTCGAGAGCCAGCTGATTTTCAGCGAGGATCTTCGCGCTGCGATCGAGACCAACCTGTTCACTCCGATCCGCAAGGCGCGTGATTGTCTGCTGAATGGAATTCAGCTCAAGCGCGGCGTCCTACTCGGCGGGACTTATGGATGTGGAAAGACCCTCGCCGCCGCCGTGGCGTCGAAGATCGCCGTCGATTCTGGCATCACGTTCATCTACGCTGAGCGGGCTGATGAGCTGGGGAGGGCCGTCGAGTTCGCCAAGCAGTATCAGAGCCCGGCGGCGGTGATATTCTGCGAGGACATCGACAGGTCGATGAGCGGCGGGCGAACAGTGGACATGGACGAGATCCTGAACGTGGTCGATGGAATCGAGTCGAAGAACTCGAACATCATTGTTGTGCTGACGACGAATGCTCTGGAGAGCATCAATCAGGCTATGCTCCGTCCCGGACGGCTGGACGCCGTGATTGATGTGACACCGCCAGACAGCCTCGCTGTCGAGAAGCTCATTCGATTCTACGGCGGGGTGATGGTCAGCCAATTCTCCGACCTGAGTGAGGTCGGGCGAGTTCTCGCGGGCAACATTCCAGCGGTGATCGCGGAGGTCGTGAAGAGGGCGAAGCTCAGCCAGCTAACTCTCCAGCCGCCGGGCACGCTCATCAATGAGCTGAGCGCGGAGGCACTGCTGGAAGCGGCCCAGACGATGGTTCGGCAGATCAACCTCCTCAAGCCGCGGCCCTCGGCCGCGGAGATGGAGAGCCCGCTGGAGCGGCGGATTGTCGAGCTGTTTGCTGCGCAGCAACTGGTCGGCTCGGGCGATCTGGAGGAAGTCACCGTGCTCCGCCGGCTTGGCAACGGCCACGCAACGGAGGCAGCCAACTAATCGCTCCGCGATAGTCCTTCCTTGGCGGCACTTGGAGGAGTGCCGCCTCGAAAGGATTCTCACCCGAGGCAGCCATCCATGAAAACTGACCAACATCTAATCAGCGCATTAGCGAAGCTAATTGATGCTTCTGAAACGCTAGTTGAGGCTTTGCAGGACAGCCCACTAGCTACAGCTTGTTTGGTCCTGCGCGATGCCGCCGAATCGGCCCGGGCGGCACTCGACAAGGCAACTGAGGCCGAATCCAACCAAGGAGATTCAAAGTGAAATCACCATTAAAGTCCATGATAGACTGGAACGAGATCGTCCCGCGACTCCCCAAGGCGAAGCGGGAAGACCTCTATCTCGAAGCCGTAGCGATACTCTCGGCGGCAGAGCCGCCGGAGCCGCGCTACATTGCCGCCAACCGACGCTACAGGAGCAAGATGCGTCTCTGGAAGGCAGAGCATCCGAACGAGCTGCTGGCTGATAAGTGCCGCCGCTACTCCATCAACAGGGAGATGAAAGGAGCGATGAAAGTCCGCGCTAACTCTGGCTGCGGCAGGGTGTGGACGCATCTGCTGAATTCGAAGAACGACTCGATAACTTACGAAGGGTTAGCTTCCCTGGCCAAGGGCCAGAAGCTCCAGCCGGCGTCGCTGGTCTCAGCGCTCTGGAGCAAACGCTTGATAGATGTCGAAGGCCTAAACGCCGCCGGCTAATCAAGCACAGCGCATTCCTCCTCGCGGAGCGAGTGCGCTGGATTGGATTAGTCGCGCGGTCTCAGCTGGCCTCTAAGGCCGGCCGCATTGGGGACGCAT
>JASHRB010000298.1 GCA_030037575.1 Candidatus Sulfotelmatobacter sp.
TGGCTGGTAATATACTTCTTGATTTGTTCTTGTACGTTCATATGTTCTGCTGCCTAGTTGCGCGCACGAGATTATACGACGTTTAATCCTTCCCCGCCTGGCAAGGGCGGGCGGCCCTGACCGTTGAGCTTTGACAGGCGCTTATCGTGCTCCCACTGGGCCAGCAACGATAGCCAAGATGCCCGACGCGACCAATATTATAGCCTCTTTGAGTTCGGCAAGCCGGGATAGCGCCTGAATCATGTCCATCAGCGCGAATTCTTTATTGTATTGCTGCTTCTTGAAAAGCAGTTCTTTCATCTGGTCATCCATTACCCCGCGAAATCCAAATTCATTGTAGATACGCAGCGCGGGAGCGGCGAAGTATAACTCGTATCCGTAATCCACCTTCGCAATTCGCTGGCTCATAGGGCCAGTCGCGCGCACAATGGCGGAGTTGTGCATGATGCCATCGGGGCTACGCCAATCGGGGCCAACGCGAACCTGATGGACTCCAGTCGTTTCATCCTGAGGCATCGGGCCAAGCCCATCTAGGAAGGCTTTCATCTGATCCCGTAATTTGCTGGTGCGGCCTTTCAGCGTTCTGGGATCGTGAGGCTTGCGTCTGTCGTACTCGAAGAAGAAAATCGCGAGTAGAAAAAGGGCTGGAGCGATCCATGGTTTTAGATAATGAAAGTTGTCCAGGATCGTCTCAGAGATGGAAATTGTCAATTCTGCAATAGTCCAAACGTGATCTGTTAGCCCCGCTTCCATTGCAGGAGTGACGCGAAGACTGGAATGCACGCGGCAGAAATTGTAATAGGCGAAATGCCGCGCGATAGCGGCTCTCAGGTTCTCCCACTTTTTCGAGAAGGCATTCGTGAGTCGGGTCAGGCGGCGCATCTGCATCCGCATGGTTAAAGTCTTGGCGCTCGATATGCGACGTGCAAATCCGCTCGTAATCAGGCATTCCGGCGCGTGGGACCACCTCCACGTCTACGACTTCAGCGGGAGAGTATCGTTGCTCACCCTCGCGGGAAGCTGCCTAGACCTTGACGAGTTGGGCATAGTGAATGTCTGAATGTCGGAACCGAACACACGCTCAACTGCATCAGGGTACGAAGGCCAGCCGCCCGTCGTTAGCGGCTAAGCGTCCGCGTACCCACGAAGCCGAGAGTTAAGCCGAAGGCTCCGCCGATGAGAGCCAGCAGAATGCTTTCTGTTAGAAGCTGCCGGATCACATCGGCACGGCGCGCTCCCAGGGCGGTGCGGATCGCAATTTCCTTGCTGCGACCCAAGGCGTGCGAAAGTAGAAGGCTGGCTACATTTGCGCAGGCAATCAGCAGAATCAGGCCAACAGCAAGAGAAAGCATTACCAGCAAGCGTGAACATTGGCAACCGTGAGTTCCTGAAGATTGCCGACGATCAGAGAGATGTCGGGCCCCGCGTCGGGAGCCTTAGGGAACTGCCGCGAGTACTCCTGGTGTAGCACATTCATTTCGGCCGCGGCCGAGTTGATCGAAGCGCGGGGCGCTAGGCGCGCAACCCCAGACAGATAGCCAACTCCAGCGCGAAGATGCTCGGGCGTCATAAACGAGAGTTCGAAATAGCGCGGCGACCAGACATCCGCAGGCCCAATGAACGGGAACTGTATTGTATGCCTGCAGGCAGCACACCAATAATTGTGTAAGGCATGGCATCGAGCGTTACTGTTTGCCCCACGATGGCGAGATCGCCGCCAAAGCGAGAGTGCCACAGCGTGTCGCTGATCATGACTACGGGCTTGCCGGCAGGCTGGTGAGATCAGACGAGTCAGTGGCCCACTCCGCCATGCCGGAGAAGGAGTGGTTGCGATCGCGTATCAATTCGTAGCGATTTAGTGAAAAACTCCCTGCCGTGTCGTTTCCGCCGTGGCGCTGGGTGTTAAGCATTACCAACTCGTCGGGGTTTCTGTAGGGAAGTGATTTGAGAAGCAGGGCGTTGGTAACCGTGAAGATAGCAGTGTTCCCCCCGATGCCGAGCGCCAGGGTAAACACAGCGGCCAGGCTGAAAACTGGGTTCTTCAACAGCGTGCGAAGAGCATACTTAAGATCCAGGCGTACGGTTGCCAGCAGGTCGCTGTAGGCCATTGATGACTCTCGCTTTTTCGCGGTTATAAAACTGATAGCTACGATTCTAACAATCGACTGTTTTGGTGTTCTCTACTCGCCTCACATCGGAGAAACCAGGTGCGACAGCGCAGCGCGTATGGTCCTCGCGCACCTGGGACCGGGCCGTTATCTCTACCACACCCGGCACGCCTTCGCCGGGGACATGGGCTGTCCCACTTTGCAACCGAACGCCTCCCCGAACTCCGGTGTATTCACCAGGACCCCATTTGCTCGGAAGCGGGATGGAGAATGGGGATCGGTCGTCGCTACGAGCCGCTCCAGCTCCGGACGCCACTGGGAGCACCAATTCTGCGCGAACCCTAAGAACATCTGCTGCACAGGAGTGTAGCCGTCGACCGATCTTTTCTTGAGATCGATCCCCTCCTGCACAGCTCGCGCCAAGAATGCCATGTAGACCAGCCGCAGTCCGCCGTTGTCCGCTGTGTTCTCGCCCAGAGTGAGTTTGCCGTTCAGCTTCGTGTCTCCCACGCTGAATTGAGCGTACTCGTCGACAATGCACTCGGCCTTCTGCGTGAACCTGTGTTCATCTTCCTTGGTCCACCAGTCTTCCAGATTCCCATGTCCGTCGAACTGCCGCCCCTGATCATCAAAGCCATGAGTGATCTCGTGTCCCATGAACAGCCCAATGTGCCCGTAGTTAACGGCATCCGGCTGGGTCGCATCAAAGAAAGGCGGTTGCAATACGCCGGCTGGGAAGTTGATGTCATTCATACTGACGCGATAGAAGGCGTTGACCGTAGGAGCAGACGTGGTCCACTCTTCGCGGTCCACCGGTTTCCCGATCTTCGCCAGCTGCCGCCGCGACTCAAACTCCGCCGCCCGTAGATTGTTTCCAAAGGCGTCGCCGCGCACGATCTCCAGCTTCGAGTAGTCGCGCCATTTGTCGGGATACCCCACTTTATTGGCGATCAGGTGGAGCTTTTCCTTAGCGCGCGTTTTCGTGGTCGCGCTCATCCAATCCAGGGAGTCAATGTCGCGATCCATCGCGGCCTCGACATCGTGAATCATCTGCAGTGCCTTTTCTTTGCTCGCTACGGGAAACTGCTGCTCGACATAGACCTTGCCCAGTGCTTCCGGTAAAGCTCCATCCGTGCTCTCCACACACCGCTTCCAGCGCGGCTCCTGCTCAGGAATTCCCACGAGCTTGCGCCCGCCAAAATCGAACCGCTCGTCATCCAGCGCCTTGGGCAAAATGGTTCCTGCAAGCGAACTGACCAACTGCCACCGCAGGTACGCTTTGATCGTCGGAAGTTCCGTCTCACTGATAACCTCGTTCATGCCCTGAAGAACTCCGGCTCAGCAACGTTAATCTCTGCAAAAGCCGGTGATCCGCTGGCCTGATAAAGATGCTCCCAGTTGAATGCCGGTGTCAGAGCCTGCAGGTCTTTGGTCGGCATCATGTGGTAGATACTGTACGGATCGCGCTGGGCAGTGACATCGAGCCAGACTTTCGCCAGCGCTGTCTCCAGTTTCATGATGGCTACCGCGTCGCTCGTTGCTTGTTTCTCGGTGGACCCCAGTAGTTTGAGCATGTTCGCGACGTGCTGCACATATTGCTTGCGAATCTCTTCGTCCTTTGCACCGGTGCGGAGGTAATAGTCTTTCTCAGGGAGCCCGAGGCCGTTTTGTGTCGCGATCGCGATCGTTCGTGTGGCATCCGTGAAATCCTGCTGCGATCCGAATCCCAGAAAGGCATTCACATTGATCAGCTGAAAGTGCGCCAGCAGCTCCGGCAACTGGTCCTTGCTGGTCAGCCCGCTGATGCGATCCAGATCAGGCTGCAACGGCGCCAGACCTTTTTTCTGGATGGCCGCATCATCCATGCAACTGGCGTAGTAGTCCCCTATCTTCTGCGTGTTCGCGTCGCGCGACGCGTCGTCCGCCGCGGCCACCTCTAAGATCCCGCGCAATACCTGGCGCGTGTACTGACCCAGGATGTATAACTGGTCGGAGTATGGCGAATCGCTTGGTATCGGATGCAGCTTGTTCCAGTTGCCACAAGCGTACTGATAAAAATCGACGCACGGGTCCGCGCTCATATCCACCAGGCTTCGGTCGAGCCCTGAAATCGGTGAGAAAATTTGCTGCGTGCTTGCTGTCTTTGCCGTAATGTTAAAGGTTTGGGCAAAAAGCGCGCCAGCACAAATCGAGAATAGAGCGAAAGTGTAAGCTCGTTTCATGGACGGCATGGGTTCCTCGGCGAATGACAGTGCGGAAATTATGGGCGACAATCCAGGCAGGCGACAGCATGACTCAGTTCCCATCGCCCGCGCGTCCTCTTTTTCTGCCTCGTTTCCTACTCACTGAGAATAACGAGCCGGGTTTGCTGTTTATGAGACCGGTTCTAGTGCCAACTGCGCATTGGATACATTGTTCGATAGCAGAAAATAGCAGAACCATGCAGAACATCAATGGTTGGCGAACTAGCTGCCAGTATCCAGGTGCCATCCGACGTTCACCCACTTGTCGTGACGGAACACAAACATTTCCGTGGCGCGCCCGGAAAGCGTTGTTCGCTTGCCGGCCATTTCCGTTTCGAGCGTGAATTTCGTATAGAGGATGGCCGTGTGACCGTAAGCTTGAATTTCGGTTTGAGGAAATTCCAGACGCGCGAGTTTTCCACCCTTCGCGGCGAAATCTTTTGCACCCGCGAGTTCATCCTCGCGGGTTTGCCATTTCTCGCTGGTATCGATGGCGATCAATTCAGGCGGGATTAATTCCGCCAGCCGCGGCGTATCGTTCGCAAACCACGCGCGCCACACCGCCTCGCGCGCCGCCAACAAACTACTCTTCCCGCCTGGGCTCAGTGGCTGGAGATTTTCCATGGCGGCGGCAATGGAGTCGGGATGCAACTGTGTGTCGGAGCCGACTTGATTCCAGGCGCCGTCGAGCCTGCCGTAGACGTCGAAGATGCGCAGTTTTTGCGTGACCGTACCCCCAGGGAACGCATACGTTACGTCGGCAACGTAGGGGATAAGCGCGACCTCGCCGTAAAAGATGACGTCGAACTCGAGCATGTTGTACGCGGTCATACGGACTGGCCCGTTCAAGTAACCATCCACGTCTTTCATATAGGCATCGATTCCCTGAATGG
>JASHRB010000299.1 GCA_030037575.1 Candidatus Sulfotelmatobacter sp.
GACGGAGGAGGAGACTTCGGGCAAGTTCTGGCGCGAATCATGAGCGATCACCCAAACAGAACAGGGAGATTGCGCCTCCCGAGCCAAAGGCCGGAAGGCCCCACCCGAGAGACTCCGCCAGGTGGTCCATGCCCGCGGAGATCCCTTCCGCCTGCTGAAGAAAGCGCGGGCGCCCGGGGGGGACCCCGGGCGGAGAAGCGCTCCCCTTGGTCGCCCAGTTGCTCTCCTGGCCGATCCTGGCGGACAATGCGCGGGAATTCAGAACTCGAAGTGAAGGCGGAAGCCGGGGAATAGGACGGGCCCGCGGGCGCGATTGTAGCCGGGATTGTTGATGTGCTGCAGGTCGGGACCGATATAGAGACCGCGCCAGAGATGGGCGGTGTAATAGGACTCGACGATGGTTTCGCGGCCGTAACTGAGGCTGCCGTCGCCGAGCAGGAAGCCGGAGCCGCCGTCTGCCAGATAAATCCGATGATCTTTGCAGATGCCGTTGCTGACCAAGGCAAAGCCGGCGCGATCCTGATTGCGATGCCACCAAACGCCGTAGGCGCCCAGGCCGGCGGAGATGGTTTGATCGTCTTCCGTGTAGGCGAAAGATTCGGTCTTGCCATTATCCCAGCCGAAGCGGGCGAAAGCGGCCAGATAGCGAGTGAGATTCTGCTGCAGATTGACGCCGAAGCCGTATTTGCGCGTGATATGCCAGGGGTGGTCGGCGATCTCGGGGACGGGCGTAAGGCCGTCTTCAAAGTTGGCGACGGCGCCGCGATAGAGGCCCATGTTGGCGTCGTTGGTGTAAGCCAGCAGACGGATGACTCCCTCCTTTTTCGGCATCAGGCCGCGGCGAAGTTCGAACTCGTAATTTTCGGCGTGGGCCTGCCACGGCCTCCAAACCAAGTTGATTCCGTTGGCCACCACCGGCATGAGGCCTTCGGCGAATCGCAGTCCCCAGTTGCGATCTTCGTAATCGGCGGTGAAACCGACGGTGTAGCCACGCGTGTCGGCGGCATAATCCCAGGCACCGTTGTTGTCGACGGTCCAGTTCATAAATTGATAATGCGTGTCCGAGCCGACGGTGTTGATGTCGAGAAAATCCGGCAGGCTGAATTTGCCCAAGCGCAGTTCCAGCCGGCGGCGCGGAAGTTCGTCGAAAAGAGAAAGAAAGCTGCGGTCGTTTTCGACTTTGTCTTGGCTGAGCGCGATGACTTTGTGAATCATGCCCCGGGCGAAATAAGGCGCTTTGCTGAGGAGCGGGTTGCGGACGATATCGAGATCGGTGTTGCCGGCGAGCCCGAAGCCGGAGCTGAGAGCGAGACCGCCGGCTTCTTCGACATCGGCGAGAAACTCAAGAGAGTTGTTGACGCGCACGCCGGTGTAGACGGTGACCACGCGCGAAGTGGCGGATTCGAAAATGGGACGCAGACTGTGGATGCCGCTGTAGGCTGCGGGAAATGAAGGATGAAACTGAAAGATGAAGTTGGCCTGGCCGGAGAGCCAGAAGTGGGTATTTTGGAAATGCGGGAAAAGCGTTTCAACGTCGGGAGGGGAAGGGGGATCGATGGGATCGGGCGCGGGGCTTTGCGGAGACGCGGATGGCGCCGGGAACGCGATGTGGAGAGACGATGGAGCGGGAGCGCCCGGCAAAGATGGCTCGGGTGGTGGCTGCTGGGTTGTCTGTTGGGCGGCGGCGGGAATCACGGCCGCCAGGAGCATGAGAGCAACGACCACCATGCACGAGACCGAACCCAGACGGCCGCCGCTGCCGCTCTCCGCTGGGGGATGGAAGGAAGCCGCGCAGGGCGGCAGGTTGAAAATGAAATTCAATTGCATAATCAGAGACTGGCGCGGCAAAACGGCGATTCAGTAGCCGCGGTCCACCATTGCTGGTCACAGAGACCACAGCGCCGACCCGGCCTCGTGCTTTACGATGGCAAACCCCAGAGAGTTAACTATAGTTAATTAACCGAAATAAGACAAAAACAAGTTTCGAGCCGCGCCCGCACAAGGACACGACCCGCTTGCGTGAAATTTATCGGCCTGGCTGAAGAACGCGACTCCCCCGGGAATGACCCCGGAGGTTGCGCGCTGTTTGCCAGCAGGCCGCATCGCTCGGCCAAACCACGCAGGCTAACAGCGTACGGCCGGCGGGTTAAAGCAGCGTTACAGAGGGCGGCGCGATTGTTCAGCCGTCCACTGCGCGCACCGACGGCTGCCCTTGCTGCCGCCGACCACGAGCCCGATTCAGGCGCCGAGATTCCCCTTCGCGGTTTGACGCGGAGCGAACTGCAGCGAAGAATTGGCAGGCAGCTTGGCGCTGGGGCGGGATCGTCGCCATCGCCCGGGGCGGAGCCAGAACCGCGGTTCGAGGCCATTGTCATGCCCTCCTTTCGGTGAAAGGTTGAGCGCTGCATTCGATTTCAGCATGGGCGCCCGGGCGGCAAAAACGTTCGTAAAGGCCGCGGCGAAAAATTACAAACGCAGCCGCTGGATTCCGCCTTGGCTTTCTTATATCATACCCCAGTATAGTATTGGCAGAAAAACAGCAGTGAGGTTAAAAATGCAGGACAAGATTCTGGCGAACTCGAAGGAGAAACAAAAGCTGCTGTACCGCATTAAGCGGATACGCGGGCAGTTCGCCGCGGTGGAGCGCGCGCTGACGGCGGGCGACGAATGCGCAGACATATTGATGCTGCTGGCGGCCATTCGCGGCGGGGTGAACGGCCTGATGGCGGAGATTCTGGAAGACCACATCCGGCTGCACATGATAAATCCGGAACATGGCATGGATTCCCCGGAGGAACTGGGAGAGGACTTGATTGGGCTGGTGCGCGCGTATTTGAAATAAGGGGCGGGAGAGGCGGATCACGGTCGGGCAACCCGAGATGGCTCTTTGCCCTCGCGATGACCGCGGTTTGGCGGGCTGGGTGACGGCCATCGAGCTTGCCATGTGCTCGAGATGATGGGGGAGGTGCGCGAAATTCCTCTGCTCGCAGGAGCAAGCCCGAGCCTTCGCATTACGCCTGGCAGGGTGCGATCAAGCTCATCAAGGAGCGGAGAATCAAAAAGGACAGCCCGGAGCCCCCGAAGCCGTCCCTGAACCCTCCCGGTTAGAAGGGCAACTAGTATGACCGAGGTTACCGGGGCGATGTTGCATAGAGATGGATAAGGCGTAAATATCTGGTTAATTCGGGGCGGAAATTGCGGCTGCTATAGTGATCGGGGTTCCGGCGCCCTATGGGTGGTCGGCGCCCTCTCGCATGAGATCCCTCGTCTGGCCTGGAGAAAGCGACTCCGCTGGGGATCAAGCCGACGGCGAAACAGGAGACTCCATGCCACCGACAATCAGCAGAAAAGTTGAGGAATCGCGCCGGCTGCAGAAGCGCGCGGAGTCGATGATTCCGGGCGGAGTGAACTCGCCGGTGCGAGCGTTTGGCTCGGTGGGCGGAGAGCCTCCGTTTATTGTGCGCGGAAAGGGGTCGCGCATTGGGGATGCGGATGGAAACGAATACATCGATTATGTGGGATCCTGGGGACCGCTGATTTTGGGCCATGCGGCGCCGGATGTGCTGGATGCGATTGTGAGCGCGGCGTGCAATGGCACCAGCTTTGGAGCTTCGACGCCTTCGGAAGCGGATTTGGCGGAGCTGGTGCTGGCGGCGTTTCCTTCGATGCAGAAGATCCGCTTCGTGAGTTCGGGCACGGAAGCGACGATGTCGGCGATACGGCTGGCCCGGGCGTTCACCAAAAGGAAATATGTGATCAAGTTTGAAGGCTGCTATCACGGGCACTCGGACGCGCTGCTGGTCAAAGCCGGATCGGGAGTGGCGACCCTGGGAATTCCCGGGTCGGCAGGGGTTCCCGAGGAGTTCACGCAGTTTACCCTGGCGCTGCCTTTCAACGACGCGCGGACGCTCGAGTTTGCCTTCCAGAAGTACAAACATCAGATTGCTGGCGTGATTGTTGAGCCGGTTGTGGGAAACATGGGGTGCGTTCCCGGGGCGGATGATTTTCTGGTGGCGCTGCGGCTGATTACGGAGCGGGAAAGGTCGGTGCTGATTTTTGACGAAGTGATGAGCGGATTTCGCGTGGCCTATGGCGGGGCGCAGGAAGTTTATAACATTCGGCCGGATGTGACCACGCTGGGAAAAATTATTGGCGGAGGCTTGCCGGTGGGGGCCTACGGTGGGTCGAGCGAAATCATGAATATGGTTGCCCCCCTGGGGCCCATGTATCAGGCGGGAACGCTCTCGGGAAATCCGCTGGCCATGGCTGCGGGATGCGCGATGTTGAAATCTCTGCGCGAGAAGAAGCCGGAGATTTATCCGCGGATGGAGCAGCTCGGCAGAGAACTGGTGGAGGGAGTGGGCGCAGCTGCGCAAGAGGCCGGCGTGCCCTTGTGCTGGAACCGCGTGGGATCGATGTTCACCTGGTTCTTCACGGCGGGACCGGTGACGGATTGGGAGTCGGCTTCGCAGGCGGACACGAACGCGTTTGGGAAATTTTTCCGGGCGATGCTGGATGCGGGAGTTTATTTGCCGCCATCGCAATTTGAGGCGGCATTTTTGAGCGCTGCGCACTCGGCGGAAGATGTGCAGCAGACCATCGCAGCGGCCCAGCAGGCGATGGCCGCGGTGAAAGGATAGCTCTTCGCAAGACGGGCGGCCAGATTGCGCTCGGTCGCCAACAGGGTCCTTCGACTGCGGATTTGCTCCCGCTCAGGGTGACCGAGTGCGGGCGGCGGCGCCTCGGGAGCAGGATGGTTATGGCCACGAAGAAGATCCCACTCAGGATCGGAACGCCCGACCCGGGGCCCCCTGACTGCGCAGAAGTGCCTGGAAAACGGCGGTTCGGCCCGCTCGCCGGGACAGAGTGAGCTCGATCAGGGCTTGCTTAGCCCGGCCATCATCTCCGGGATGGTCACGAAGTCGAATCCTTCCTTCTTATAGCGCGTGGCCAGGCGGTCGGCGGCGAGGATGGTTTGGGAGCGGTCGACACCGAGTTGCTTATGGCCGCCGTCGTGCAGCAGGATAACGTCTCCGCCGCGAATTCTTCTGGAGATTTTCCTTTCGATTTCGGCTGCGGGCGGGGCGTTCCAGTCGTAGCCGGTAATGCGCCACATAATGGGTTCGAAGCCGAGTTCGCGGGCCACGCGAAGAACCGCGGGGCGTCGTCCGCCGAAGGGCGGACGAAAAAGGTTGGAGTGTGCGCCCACCGCGTCTGCGATTGCCGAGCGGCAGTCGAGGAGTTCGCGGCGGATCTCGTTTTCGTTTTTGAAGATCAACAAAGGATGAGTGCAGGTGTGGTTGCCGATGGTGTGGCCGGCGTCGGAAATTTCCCGGGCGATTTTGGGGCGCTGCCTCACGTAGTCGCCGATCAGAAAAAAAGTTGCCTGAATGTTGTGTTGGGCGAGGACTTCGAGCAGCCGTCGAGTGTACGGATCGTTGGGGCCGTCGTCGAAGGTGACCGCGAGTTGACGCGAGCAACGCGGGTTTCCGGTGAAGGTCTTTCCGTACCACTGACCGGCGGGGGACATGGACTGATAGCCGGCGGCGACGGCGGCGGTGGCGGAGATCGCCGTGGCGGTGAGAGCAAGCATGGAGGAATTGTAAATTGTGGATCGCGGATTGTTGAGCGCTGGATCCTTAGAGAAGGGTTCGAGGTTAGGCGCCGGCGAGACCCCTCGCTTCCCCGGGAAGCAGACGGCTGCGCTCGGGATGACAGGCCAGTGTTAACTTTTCGCGCAATTGCCAGTGCGCGGTAGACAAGATATCCTGCGGGTTCCGAATATTGCGAGCCCATGGCGAATCTTTTCGAGCTGCCGCGCTACATTGCAGTGGAAGGTCCGGTTCGAGTTGGGAAAAGCACGCTGGCGCGGATTTTGGCCGACAAGCTGAATGCACAGCGGGTGATCGAACCGGAAGCGAATCCGTTTCTGGGCGCATTTTACGAAGGCGAGCGCGGAGCGGCATTTCAGGCGCAGTTCACGTTTCTTGCGCAGCGCTTCGAACAACTGCTGGCGCTTGACCTGGGGCCGCAATCGCAGAGAACCGTGGTGGCAGATTACATTTTTGAAAAGGACAAACTTTTTGCTTGCCTCAATCTAACGGATCAGGAACTTGACACGTACAACCGCTATTACAACTACTTTCGCGCGCAACTGCCGACGCCCGATCTTGTGATTTATTTACAGGCCACACCGGAGGTGCTGCGGAGACGGCTGAGAAAGAAGAATGCTCCGAGCGAACGTGCGGTGAGCGACGAATATCTGCAGGAAGTGGTGAAGGCGTACGAACACTTCTTCTTTCACTACACATCCTCGGACCTGCTGATTGTGAACACGTCGGACATAGATTTTGTCGACCGGAACGAGGATTTGCAGGAATTGCTGCGGAAGGTGAGCGAGCCGATCAAAGGGACGCAGTACTTCTTGCCGTTGGGCGGGCAGGAAGCGGTAGGAGCGTAGTCGTGGCTCCTGCTCGCATCCCACTTTCCCGCAACCCCGGCGAATGGGGGGACTCAGCGAAAACCAGAGGCAAAAGCGCCACCCCCGACTCGATACGGGGCCTCGACGAATTGGCGGGCTGGGATTAGAATAAGCCAAGCATCGTGATGCTGACAGGCTCTATCCGGCTGGGCCGGAGGGGCACTGGAGGACAAGATGAGCCTTACCCCGGGCGGGCGTACGGACGACCCGCGCTCCGACAAGTTGGTTGCTGAAAGAATAGCTCCCCCCCCACATCCAGGCGATAAAACCGGTTCGAAGATTACGACCGCTTCGCTGCGCGAGTTGAAGCTGGGTCATGAGCCGATCACCTGCCTCACTGCCTACGATTACGCGACGGCGCGCTTGGTGGACGAGGCCGGGATTGAGATGGTGCTGGTGGGAGACTCGCTGGCGCAGACGATGCTTGGGTACGAGAATACGCTTTCGGTGACCATGGACGAGATGCTGCATCACGTGAAAGCGGTGCGACGGGGAGTGAAGCGCGCGCTGCTGTTGGCGGACATGCCTTACGGATCGTATCAACTGAACGAGAGCGAGGCCCTGCGAAACGCAACCCGATTTGTGAAAGAGGGCGGAGCGGAGGTGGTGAAGATCGAGGGCGGGGAGAAGCGGTCGGATTTGATTCGCAGGATTATTGAGGCGGAGATTCCGGTCGCCGGGCACATTGGGCTGACCCCGCAATCGGTGAATGTGATGGGCGGGTACAAGGTGCAGGGCAAGAATCTGGCGGCCGTTGAACAACTGATGCGCGATGCGGTCGCGCTGGACCGGGCGGGAGTGGCGTGCATGGTGCTGGAGGGAATTCCGCGCGAAGTGGCGGCGATGATTACAGCCGAGGTGAGCACGCCAACGATTGGAATTGGAGCGGGGCCGGATTGCGATGGGCAGGTGCTGGTGTTTCACGATCTGGTGAATTTGACTTTTGCGACGCCGGCCAAATTTGTGCGGCATTACGGCGATGCGGGGGCGATGATCAGTGATGCGGCGGGGGCGTTTCGTGAGGATGTGAAGTCGGCGAAATATCCGTCGGATGAGGAGTCCTATCATTTGCCCAAAGAGACGAAAACCGGACTGGACACGGTGCTGGCCCGAAAGCGCACCATGCGGGGATAGCGGGCTTTGGCCGCAGCCGATGCGGGGAGCAGAGGGGTTCGAGGGCGGTAAGCGACTGGGACACGGAGAAAAGTTCGATCCCTCAGGAGTCTTTCGCGCGCCCGCTCGGCGGGGTTGCTGGGCGTGCGCTTTTATTCTGTGTCTAGCCGCAAACTTCGACGATTGCTCTACCAAGAAGGCAGCGCCCGTGAACCCTGCCGTGCGGTTGCAGTCGATTGTTCAAGCGGATCCGCAAAAATACCCACCGGCTGCGAAACAATGGAGCAATCCCTATCTGGTCATTCGCGCCGACCGGGTGGGACTGCTGAGCAATGCGGCCCCGAATGAAGAGCAGGTGCTGAAACCGGAGGAAGTGCTGAATGCACTGGCGCAACTGCCGGGATCGGCGTGGCCCTACGGGCGGGCGGTTGCGATTCTGGTGGAGGAGAAGCAAACCAGTTCGCCGCGGGAGAAGGTGGCTGTGCGACGGAACCGGGGGATTGTTGCCGGCGACCTGGACGAGGCGCACGTGGCGATTCGATGGATGGGCGGAGAGTGACGGGTAGGGACGGTTCAGAGGGAGTTTTCCGGGCGGCGCCGTTGCGCTGGAATCCCTCGCTGCGCCTCAAGAAAGCGGCTCCGCTGGGGATGACGACAACGGCAAATGACCGTTGCAGAGTTAGGACTGCATCGGCATCGGACTCAAGTGAGAATTGCTCGAAGCATTCAAGAAGCGTGGGAGTGGCGACGAGAGCCGCGGCGTTCGGCAGAGCGCTTGGGTTTTGTTCCGACGATGGGAGCGCTGCACGAAGGGCATTTGTCGCTGGTGCGGACGGCCAACAATACCTGCGCTGCCGTGGCGGTATCGATTTTTGTGAATCCGGCACAATTTGGGCCGAACGAGGATTGGGAAAGGTATCCGCGAAATTTCGAGCGGGATTGCGCCATGTTGAAGCGGGAGGAAGTGGATCTGGTTTTTGCGCCGCCGGTGGAGGATATGTATCCGGCGGGCGCGGTGACGTGGGTGAGCGTGGAGGGGCTGAGCGAAAAGCTGGATGGGCGGTCGAGACCGGGACATTTTCGCGGAGTCACGACGGTGGTGGCGAAGCTGTTTCACATTATCGAACCCCATGTGGCTTTCTTCGGGCAGAAGGATGCGGCCCAGGTTGCGGTTGTTCGAAAGATGGTGCGGGACTTGAATTTCGCGGTGGAGATTGTGGCCTGTCCGATTGTGCGGGAGGGGGACGGGCTGGCGATGAGTTCTCGGAATGCGTATTTGGATGAGAAGCAGCGGCAAGACGCCCTGGTGTTGCAGCGCTCGCTGAGACGGGTTAAAGAGTTGTGGGACGGGGGAGAGAAAGATGCGGCGCGGTTGATTGCCCGAGGCAAGGAGGAAATCGGCAAGCAGAAATCAGTTCGGCTGGATTATTTTGAGATCGTCGATCCGGATCATTTAGAAGCCGTCGCCCAAGCCGAAGCTGGGGCGCTGGTGGCGGTTGCAGCCTACTGCGGAAGGACGCGGCTGATGGACAATGTTTTGCTGTGATTGGCGGCCGTTTTTGTGGCCATAAGCCGGCAACCTATTTCGATCTCGGAAACGAACCCTCTTGGGCGACGGCCTTGGGCATGACCCCATCCGCAGTTGACTTTGCCAATGGTGTTGCTGAACGACCTTTATATGCACGGCGGGCACCGGGGAACACGGTTTCATCCCCTCCTGATTCCACGCTGGAGAAAAAAGCGGCTGCCCGCGAGATGATTTCAGCTGGGGTGGACCAATATCCGGTTCGGGGAGCGGCTAACGGGAGTTGAGAGCGGAGCGGTCAAGGAAGGTCCGAGTGGTGGAACGGTCTTGCGAGAGCAAGCGCCGGCGAACCATGCCTTCGATTTCCGACCAAAGGCGCGAGTCACATTCGCTTTGCATGTGCCCGGGAGTAAAGAAACGATCGGTCCACGAGGCGTCGGGGCAGCTGACCGGATTCTTCCGATAATCGATGAGATAGTTCCCGAGAATTTCGGTCTTGGAGGAATCCGCGGCAACGATGCGCCGCCTGCCGTGGACGAGACCGTGAGTCTGGTAGAAATTGACCGCCTCGGCGACGTTTTCCGGGATGACCGAATCGTTTTGCCACAATTTGGCCACGCTATCGACCTGCACGGTTAGCAGAACCGGCACGCCTTCGCGGCTTAGGTCGCGCGCGAGCAAGACGGCCGCGGATGCTCCCCAGCTTTGCCCAAAAAGCACGATGCGGGCGCGCGCCTTCTCTTCCGCGGTAAGGGCACCGTCATGATTCGCATCGAGCAGGTGGAGAACCGCCCAGTAGGCTTGTTTGCGGTGACGGTTCTCGAAGACGCGAATGTAGGTTCCCGGGGGAAGAGTTTCGCGCACACGCTCCGCCAGCTGCACCGGACCATGGTGCGGATTGTCGTGAGCGACGAAACCGCCCACGAATCCGATGACTATATCGGTGGCCGCGGGTTGATACGAAAGCGGTTGTGATTCCACGGCGAAGCCGGTCGAGGATGCCAGGGCAGCGATTGCGGAAAGGGTCAGAGGGATACGGAAACGCGGGCGTGGGCGCATGAAGCCTTCTCAAATGCTTGAGATGAAATGCATCAGCGGGAGGATGCCGAAAAAACTGCCGGCGAAGACGCTGAGCTGCTCGCACTCTCAGCTGATCGGCCAAAAGCCTTTATCAGAGAGGCTTTTGCCCGATCAGCCTCACGACAGTGTACACCACAGGTCAAGGGGAAAGGGGGCCTGATGCTCGGGCAAGGTATTGGTTCGGTTGGCGCTTTCGCCAATCCTAGAAGGGCGCGGGATCCCTCGGCGGGCAACTTCATCGGACTCGACGAAAGCCGAGGGTGAAGCAGGAAACGCCGGGCCTCGGGACGACGCCAGAGGAATCGGTCATGGGTTGCGGTCCAATGGAGAGCAACTAGCGGCGGGCTGAATTTCTTGCGCCGGAGACAAAGGCGTTTGCGGCGATAAGGTAGCGGAGCGGATGGTCGGCGGCCTTGGTGATGCCGATGCGGGGCGTGATCCGGATGCGGCCTGGACGAAAACCGTCATCTGCCATCCATAAGCCGGAGTCGGGGGAAGTGAGATCGCAGCCGTTGTCGCGGGAGCGGGTGATGTGGAAGGCTTCGGCGAGGCGTCCGGGGCCGGAGGTGAGTTTAACGAGATCGCGGGAAGTGCGCATGGTGACCCCGCGGGCGCGGGCCATTTCTTCGATGCCCGTGAGCGGTTCGAGGGCGCGAATCAAAACGCAGCCAGCCTTGCCTTCGGGTTCGCAGGAGACGTTGAGACAGTAATGATTGCCGTAGATGAAATACACGTAAGCTTGACCCGGAGGGCCGAACAGGACGGAGTTGCGGGCGGTTCTGCCGGCGGCGGCGTGAGCGGCGGGATCATTCCGGCCGAGATAGGCTTCTACTTCGACGATGCGGGCGCAAAGGATTTCTTCTCCGCAGCGGAGCAGGAGTTTGCCAAGAAGATCGCGGGCCACGCGGCGGGGCGGGCGGGCGAAAAAGGATCGAGGAAGCGGATGAGTGGCCACGGTGAAAGTTTATTCGGATTCTTCACGGCGGGGGAGAGGGAGGGCGCAGAGGACCTGCGCTTCCCCGCGGTGTGAGCCAGGATGGTGGTGAGATCCGCGTTTGGGCCCGCACCGCGCGTCACCGATAGGGATCCCGTCGGCTGTGCTCAGGGCAGGCTCTTCGCCTGTGGTTTGGCTTGGCAATCGCGAAACAAGCCCCTCGCTCAGGATCTCAGCGAAAGTGCGATCCCTGGCTACGCCGGGAGAAGGCGGCTCCGCTCGGCGACTACAAAGCGAAGATCGACGGACGACGCCAGCTTTTCCACTTGCTTCCCGACAGCCGAGGGTCTGTGCCCCTACAATCTTCAGGCTAGGCCGCGCCTTTCTTCGATTCCTTGAGATAGGCGAGCACTTGTTCGCCGTGGCCTTCGGGCTTGACGCGCGGAAAGATGTGCCGGATTTTGCCGTTGGGATCGATAATGAAAGTGGTGCGGACGATGCCCATTACCTTCTTGCCGTACATATTTTTCTCCTGCAAAACACCGAAGGCATCGGCCACTTTTTTATCGGCGTCGGCGAGAAGAGAAAATGGAAGCCTGAATTTTTCCAGAAATTTCTTCTGCGCCTTGGGAGTGTCGGGGGAGATGCCGAGTAACACGGCTCCGGTTTTCTGCATCTGTTTAAAGGAGTCGCGGAAACTGCAGGCTTCGACGGTGCATCCGGGCGTGTCGGCGCGGGGATAGAAATAAAGGACGACGGTTTTGCCCTTGAGGTCTTTCAGCGACACTTCTTTGCCGTTCTCATCCTGCAGGGTAAAGTCTGGGGCTTTATCATTGATATTCATGAGGATTTCTCTTTTCAGGATCTTCGGTTTACCCGGCTCACGGAGGAATTGGATGCGCGCAGCATCGCCGCCGCTGGGCTTCGCGCCCAGGAGATTCTTATACAGCAGAGCCGGCATCTGCGTCATGGGGATTCTGCTGATGGGGGGAATCGGGCTCCCCCGGAGCTTGGGGCAGATGCCGCAGCTGAAGCGTCCGGAGGAGGCTCCACCGGAAAAACCGCCAGAGCCGAAGCCCAAGAAGAATGTGAAGGGCCCGCGAGCGGTGGGCTTGCTGCAGCTTAACAGCAGCGGAAAAGGATCGTTGATTCCGGTGGCGATTCAGATCGATGGCAAGTTCTACGATGCGAGCATTTATAAAGCCGACCCGGTGCCCATGGCGCTGGAGGGCGGAACGGTCTACGAGGTAGAAAAGAGGGGCGAATCGCAGGGCTTGTTTACGATTCGGGGCGCGTTGCACAACCAGAATCCGGATAGTCCGACTCCGTGGCTGGGTGCGGGGACTTATGTCGCCAATGGAACTGCGGTTGCGAACGCCGCCCACAAAGCGGAGGACAAGCCGCGAGGACTGGATGCCGACGAGAATGAGGCACCGCCGAGACTGACGAGAGGACGGGAGACAACGGATTCTGCGGGGCCGAGTTCGGGTGGGGACGGTAGCTCGAACGCCGGGGGTGGTGGACCGAAGTCCGGTAGCGCAGCACCGGGCGGCGATGCCGGGGGCGGCGGCGGATCTGCCAAGGGAGCGGCGACGCAAACACCTTCGACTACGCAGAACCCGGCGGAGAAACCGGCGGCAAATCAGGGATCGGCTCAGAGTTCGCCGGACAGGAACTCCAAGCCCGAGGGAAAGGGTGGGCAAGATTATTATCGGCCCACGTTGCGCAGGGGGAAGCCAACGGAAAGCGCTCCGACGGACGCAGAAGATGATGCTTCCCTGGCAACCGACCAGCTGACTTTGCCCACGCAAGCGGCGCGTGCGGGTGCGGGAACACAAGCTACGGTGCAGCTGGTGCCGGCCATTTCTGACGCCGGCGGCCCGCAACCGGAGTCGTACACCTTTTTCTGGAAAGAGGGCGAAGAAGAAGATCGAAAAAAGCAGATGCTGGGATTGGCTGGGAATGAAGTGGGAGCGTACCTCGCAAAAATGAAGAAGGACACGATTCCCGCGAAGCCGGCGGCCGCGACCGCGGGGAGCAAGAGCCGGGCGACCGCGCACCCATCGACCACGAAAATCGACCCTGTGTTCGAGAACATTCAATTTCGGGCGTTCGATTTATGGAAGAATAGTCAGCCGGTGATGATTCTGACCGCGGATGGGCATTTTCCCCCGGCGGCGGGCCAGGATGCGCCGGCCACCGTCTACAACGTGACAATTGCGGCGACCACGGACATTTATGGCGACCTGCGGAAATTGTATTCCGGTGTGACCGACAAGTTTCATCTGGATGTTACCCCCAAGCTGGATCTGATTGATGCCGTCGACGCCGACGGAGATGGACGCGGGGAATTGCTGTTTCGCGAGACCACCGACGCGGGAACCGGATACATCATTTACCGGGCGACGGGAGATACGCTGTGGAAGATGTTCGATAGTTTGAATGAAGAGTAAGGCGGGGGGCGGTGGTTGGTGATCGGTTGGCGGTGCGACGATGCATTCCTCACCCGGCGGGTAAATCTCGGCGCACGGCGTTGCGGTCGTGGAGTTCCTATTTCTGAGATGCTCGGAGCCGCCTGCTGGGCGGGATGACAAACTTTCAGGGTTCCAGGCCGATGTGACAGACGCGGCCAATAAGATAATCGCAAGGTTTCTTACCTTCCTCTATCGTCACGACTTCGACCGGATGGGCCTGATGATGCGGGCGGAGAATGAGCTGATGCCCGGCTGTTTCCACATACTTGATGGTGCAGGTTTCCTTTTTTAATACGGCATACATGTTGCACTCGCCCTTGCGATAAGGATTGAGCGAGTTGTAGTGGCGGTCGACGAGGAGGGTCGCACCGGGCAACAGGCGCGGGTACATGCTCATGCCCTCGCGGGCGTCGGCCTTAATCACCACGAAGCGTTCCCAGTGGCGGCGGTCGCCCACGATTTCCGGCCGCAGCTTTTTGAGAAAAGTTTTCTTGAATTTGAGAATTTCCTTCACGTGCATACTGGCGAGGAGGGGGCGGGTGGCGGCCACGGCGGGATCGGCGAGAACAACATTTTCGAATTCGTCATCGCTGGGAGGGATGATGGAAGCGCGCTGGTTGACCTCGGAGGGGTCGAGCAAGTCGAGCACGGAAAGGCGCTGAACGGTGAGCACGCGGTCCATGCCCTCGAGGCTGAGGCCGCGCTTGCGATTCAAGAAATTGGAGATGTGAGCCTGCTTGAAACCGGTTTGTTGGGCCAGGCGCAGGCCGGTGAGTTCACCCTCCTCGATGCGCTCCCAAAGAGCGTTGCGCAGATTTTCCTGCAGCCCCCTGAATTTCA
>JASHRB010000300.1 GCA_030037575.1 Candidatus Sulfotelmatobacter sp.
GTGGGCGAAGATCGCGTCATCAAAGGCACCGTCCTGAAGCTCACCGGAACCCACGTGGTGGTTGATATCGGAACCAAGTCGGAAGGCCTGCTGTCCCTTTCCGAAGTGCTCGATCAGGAAGGCAAGCCGAAAGTAAAGCCCGGCGATGAGATCGAGGTGATGCGCGACAAAGGGCAAACCGAAGAAGGCTACATCCACCTGTCGCATCAAAAAGCCGCCAAGATTCACGCCTGGGACGAGATCGAAAAAGCTCATCACGAAAAGCGGCCGGTGAAGGCGGTGGTCATCGAGCGTACCAAGGGAGGTCTGACGGTCGATGTGCTCGGCGCTCGGGCATTCCTTCCCGGCTCGCAAGTGGATCTTCGGCCGGTGCGCAATCTCGACGCCATGAAAGGCCAGACGCTGGAAGTCGCCGTCATCAAAGTAAATAAGAAACGAGGCAACATCGTTGTTTCCCGCAAGGAATTGCTCGAAGGCGAGCAGAATGAAAAGCGGGCAAGAACTCTTGAGCACCTCCAAGAAGGAGCGGTCCTGACCGGCGTGGTGAAAAATCTCACCGAATACGGCGCATTCGTCGATCTGGGGGGACTCGACGGTTTATTGCACATCACCGACATGTCGTGGGGACGCCTCACCCATCCGCGCGATCTGGTGAACGTGGGCGATCAGATTCAGGTCAAAGTGCTGAAGTACGACAAAGAGAAGCAGCGGGTTTCGCTGGGCTTCAAACAACTGACGCCCGATCCGTGGCTTGACGCCGAGCATCGCTATCCGGTCGGCGCGCACGTTTCTGGACGCGTGATCAGCGTGACTGATTACGGCGCCTTCGTCGAACTCGAACAGGGCATCGAAGGCCTGGTTCACGTCAGCGAGATGACCTGGTCGAAACGCATGAAACATCCTTCGAAGCTGGTCAATGTGGGCGATCAGGTGGAGTGCGTGGTGTTGAACGTAAATCCCGGGGAACGTCGCATCTCGCTGGGCATGCGGCAGCTTGCCGAAAATCCCTGGGATGCGCTGCATGACAAGTATCCTGTCGGCATGACGGTGGAAGGGCGGGTGCGTAACCTGACTGATTTCGGCGCCTTCATCGAAATTGAAGACGGCATCGACGGTTTGGTTCATGTCAGCAACCTGAGCTGGACCAAGCGGGTGAAGCACCCTTCCGAAGTTTTAAAGAAAGGTGATCGGGTGAAGGCGGTGGTGCTGGCCATCGAGCCCGATAAGCGCCGGCTGTCGCTTGGCGTGAAGCAATTGCAGCCCGACGTTTGGGAAACTTTCTTTTCCATTCATCACATCGGCGACGTGGTTCACGGCAAAGTGCTGCGCGTCGCGGCCTTCGGCGCCTTCGTGGAGATCGCCCAAGGGGTGGAAGGACTGTGTCACAAATCGGAAGCGGTCGACGGCAACGGCCAGCCAATGCATCTTGAGCCTGGCATGGAGCACGATTTCAAGATTATCAAGATGAGCCCGGAAGAAAAGAAAGTGGGGCTCAGCATTCGCGCGGTCGGAGAAGAAGCTTCGCGCTCGGAAGTCGAAGCCTATAAGCAGCCGGTGTCGAGCACCAGCTCGACCATCGGCGAGCTGATCAACTGGAAACGCGCCAGCAACGAAGGCAATTAAGCGCGCAGCGCGGGTGAGACATTCCCACACCAGTTCGCCGCCACGACCGCAAACGCCCGCTGGTTGCTGGTCCCAAGGGCGGTCGTAGCGTGCGCGGCCAGGCTCGTTCTTAGACATCCCGGCGTCATGCGAGCCGGCCGGCCATCCATTGTCTGGCTTATCCGAGCACTCGGACTCCTCTGCCTCTCCGAGGACTGGCGGGCTGATGGATACGGCCATCACGCCCCCCCCCGCACCGGCTCGCCGACGGGCTCGGCGACGGTCGTTGCCCTCGCTTCCTGCTAGAATCAAACGCTTGCCCACCGTCATCTGTTCTTACTAGAGACGAAGAGGAGCGCCGCTTTGCCTGACACCACCTACGACCTAGCCATCATCGGCAGCGGTCCGGCCGGGTACACTGCCGCCATTCGCGCCGGCCAATGGGGCCTGAGAACCGCACTGATCGAAAAAGACGACGTTCTCGGCGGCACCTGCCTGCATGTGGGGTGCATTCCAACCAAAGCGTTGCTATTTAACGCCGAACTTTGGGATCAGCTGAAAGAGGCGAAAGAATTTGGCATCGAGGGCGTTGATGCTCGCCAGCTGAACTGGGCCGCGATTCAAGAGCGCAAAGCGAAGATTATCGGCAAACACGCCAAGGGCCTAGAATTTCTGATGAAGAAAAATAAGGTCGAGACGATTCGTGGCTACGGCAAGCTCACTGGGGGGGCGCAGAATGGAGTCTTTACCGTCGAAGTGGTGAATGACAAGCAGCCGAGTCATCTCAAAGCCAAGAATGTGATTCTGGCCACAGGCTCGGAAGCCCGCATGTTGCCGAGTCTGGCGGCGAACGACCGCGTGCTCACCAATAGCGAAATTCTAAGCCTGAAGGAAATTCCCAAGTCGCTGGCGATTGTCGGTGCAGGTGCGGTGGGGGTCGAGTTCGCCTCCCTTTATCGATCGTTCGATTGCGAAGTCACGATCATCGAAATGTTGTCGCGCCTGGTTCCAGTGGAGGACGAAGAAGTCTCCAAAGAGCTGGCCCGCGTCTTCCGCAAGCGGGGCATCAACTTCCACACCGGCGCTAAGGTCGACAAGGTGGAGAGAAACAAAACCGGGGTGGCCGTCACCATAAGCGTGGACGGCAAGCAGCAGAAAATCGAAGCCGAAAAGATTTTGATCGCGGTCGGCCGCAAGCCGCGCACCGCCAACCTCGGCCTCGAGCGCACCAAAATCAAACACGAGCGGGAGTTCATTAAAACCGATTCCTGGATGCAAACGGCAGAACCTGGCGTCTACGCGGCCGGCGATATCGTGCTGGGCACGCCGCAACTCGCTCACGTCGGGGCGATGCAAGCGATCTGCGCGGTCGCGAAAATCGCGGGCAAGCCCGGCAAGCCGATTAATCCCGAGCACATTCCCGGAGCGACCTATTGTCATCCGGAAATCGGCAGCGTGGGTCTCACCGAAACCAAGGCCCGGGAAGCCGGATATAACCTGAAAGTGGGCAAGTTTCCCTTCACCGCTAACTCGCGCGCGTCGATTGTCGGCCAGCACGAGGGCTTTGTCAAAATCGTCAGCGCTGCGGACTACGGAGAGATTCTGGGCGTCCACATTATCGGTCCGCAGGCCACAGAGCTAGTCGCCGCGGCCGTTGCCGCCATGGAACTCGAAGCCACGGTGGAAGATTTGATGTGGACGATCCACGCGCACCCGACCCTGGCCGAAGCCATGCTCGATGCGGCCAACAGCGTATATGGGATGGCCATCAACGCGTAGCCCACTTTCACACAGACAGGGAGGAAGCCAAGTTAACGCGAAACGAAGCACCCGCTGCATGGTCTCGGTGGTGAATGATGTTGTGTGATTCGCATAAATCGATGGCAAAGAAAGTGATCTCGGCCGTCCAACTCGGGGCCGTCGATTACGCCTGCGGTCTACGTTGGCAACAGCAGCTTGTCGCTCTGCGCAAGGAGGAAAAAATCGGCGATGTGCTTTTGTTGCTCGAACACGCCCCCGTCATTACCCTTGGTCGCAACGCGAAAGCCGCCAACGTAATCGCTTCTCCTCGACTCCTGATCCAGCGCGGGGTTGAGCTCTTCGAATGTGACCGCGGAGGCGATGTTACCTTCCACGGCCCCGGCCAAATCGTCGGCTACCCGATTCTCGATTTGCGCGGTTTTGCATCTCCGGACGGCAAGCGTAAAGCGCTGGGCGCGGTGGATTTCGTTCGCCGCCTCGAAGAAGTCCTGATCCGCAGCTGCGCCGACTTCTCCATTCCCACCAAGCGCATCCCTGGCCTCACCGGCGTGTGGACCGATCCGCAGGTTTGGTCGTCCCGCGAGGAAGAAAACGATTGGCTGGCGCATCGTTCTCTGGAGTCGAGCGACCGCGGGGTAGTTTTCGGCAGCGAATCCAAACTGGCCGCCATCGGCGTGCACATCTCGCGCTCGGTTACCTCACATGGCTTCGCGCTCAACGTAAACCCCGACCTCAGCTACTTTGATCTGATCATCCCCTGCGGCATCACCTCGAAACCGGTGACCTCGATGCGGCGCGAACTCGGCCGCGAACTCGATCTCAACGCGGTCGCGCAATCCATCTTGCGCAACTTCGGCGTCGTGTTCGAGAGCCAGATGCTCGGGGTCGATACGCTGGATGCGCTGCTCGGCCGCAGCCTGGGGGTTCCACTGAAGCCCCCCGCCGAACTTCGCCACCTTCACGAAAAAGACGATTCGACCTGGGCCTAACCTAACTTCACCCTCACGCAGGGGACAAATAAGCGCGGGTGCATTTTCCGGCGCATTCCGCCGGGCGAGGCTCTTCCCGGCTTTTGATGTCGATTCAAGCTCCTGCGCGAAAGCGGAGCCCCAATCAAGGTGTGAGACAAGCCAAGCACCTACGCGGCCGTG
>JASHRB010000301.1 GCA_030037575.1 Candidatus Sulfotelmatobacter sp.
GACTATTCCTCCTCCGGCTGCAAGGCACGCTCAGTCGCGTCAGCTCGCGCATGAACGTATCGTTAGGTAAAGGTGATTGAGGAGTGTCCTGCGATCCGCGGGAGAGTGAACACACAGTTCTCACCATACGCAGGCCGTCGCTGTCCCCAAGGCGGTGTCGGAGCCAGCTACGATCAAACGCTACTGGCGACCGCCGGTACTCCGCCGTACCGCTGGAGCATCAGTGCTGGAAGCCTGCCGCCCGGGAGCGACGACCTCTGCCAACCTGAGCATTACAATCACCAGTCGCGGTGCCGTCAGTCTGAATGTGGCCGGCTTAGGAATGACCAATCTCATCTTCTACGTCGTAAATGCTTCACAGTTCACCGACGCAGGTCTTGAAGTTGCCCTCGGGGAATCCCACTCCGGATCTCGCACGGCGGTCCCAGCGAAATCGAGTTTGTTTGGCATGATTTTTCACGTTTCCGGCCGCGACCATACTTTTTGCCGGGCTCTGTGTTGAGCTTGTCGCCGACGCGCTGAAGAAAATCGGTGCCTGGCCATGGGCAGTCAGAGCTGATGCGGCGGATGAGTCGGCGCAAGGATCGTCGTCGCAGCTCGGCCTCTATCTCGGCTGGGATGGTTACGGCCCGTTCAAGTGGTATATCGCCAAGGGCGGGCCACATGATGCCCTTCTATGCATTCTGCATGGGGCGGACCTTGGTGATAATTGTCCTCGTCTTTGATGTTTCCCTGTGACCCGAGTTCTGGAACGAAGCCGATTGGGTCGCACTGATTGTAGTGGGGCCACTGAGCGCAGCTCCGTTCAGTTTGCCTGCATCACCGGTGAGGCCGCGAGCACCCCCGCGGCGACTTCGAGGTCGTGCAAATCTTCGCGACTGAAGTCCTGGGTGAGTTTCGGGTCGAGCCCCTTGCGCGAAATCTGGATCACGCCCAGCACGGCCGACTGATGATCGAGAATGGGCACGGACATCAATTTCTGGATCGGCGCAAGCGGAGACGACGGAGCATCGTCGGTTTCCACGCCCAGCGGCTTGATGGTCTCGAAAATGCTGGCGTGCTTCACGCGCGCAAAATTGTTGAAGATTTCCGCTTTCTTACTTAGCGCGGTGTGGGCCGCGATGGCTTTGCTCGAAATCGGAATCGCGCCCGTCGTGCGCAGGTGTTCGGGAAAAATAAATTTGAGCAGGCCGCCTTCCAGCTTCAAAAGGGCGACTTCGGCGTGCTGGACGTGGAAAACCTTTGCCAGCACCATGCTGATTTCAAGCGGCGTGATGCCGTCGCTCAACACAGATCCAAGGGGGAGCAAATTCTCGGGAAGGATGAGTTCTTCGATGGCCGCCGGTTCGGGCTTGTGGGTCATAGATAACTCTCAACAATCGATTTGAGAACCGCAATCAGTCTCCGCACTTTGAACGCCAGTTAAGGCCCTCGTACCCATCCTACAAGCCCTTTGATTTCAGCAAAGTAGCTAACGATCATGTCCTTTTGCGCGGGCCCCGAGGCCGCGCTTTTCGTCAGAAATCGGCCCCGGAGTGACACTTTTTGTCGGTTGGACAGCGGCCAGTGCCGGCCAAAATGCAATATCCTCGATTTACCGCTGCGTCACTTCCCTTCCCGGCACGAAAGTTATTACACTTTCATCGTTATGGCGATTCCTGCACAACCGAATGTCAAGTTAAGCAATGCGCCCGAGTATCGCGAGTCCTATGCCAACAGCGTACAGATGCGAGTCAACGTTTGGGACTTCTTCATGGTCTTCGGAACCCTGCAGCAGCAGAGCGAGAGCCAGGTTGAAATCAAGAACTTTCAAGGCATCTACCTCAGCCCACAGCAAGCCAAGGCGCTGCTCGGGCTTTTGCAGCAGAATGTTTCCGGATATGAAAGCGCGTTCGGCGAGATCAAACTCGACCCGCGCATGACTCCTGCCGGGCCGGTGCATTGATATCATCTTCGCGCCTCGAGAGATGAAGCTCTGAACGATTACGACGGCAAGCAGAAGCTAGAAACGCGGCGGGCACATCCAGGCGTGGCGTTGGCCGTCATCTTTGTCTTCATTTTTCTTCTTCATCTACCGCTTCTGGGTTTGCCTTATTTCTGGGACGAAGCCGGCTACTATGTCCCCGCGGCGCGCGACATTCTCGTTACCGGCAGCCTGATTCCTCGCTCCACAGTGTCCAACGCGCATCCCCCGCTGGTGCTCTTGTGGGTTGCGCTGTGGTGGAAAGTCGTGGGCTACGCTCCTGCCGTGGCACGATCCGCCATGCTGTTGCTGGGCGCGTTCGCACTGCTTGGAGTTTTTCGACTGACCGAGCGCCTAGCGAACAGGGGTGTTGCCGTGGCAGCGACTCTCTGCACGGCGCTATATCCGGTGTTCTTCGCACAGAGTTCTCTGGTGCAAGTTGACCTGGCTGCAGCGGGGTTCATTTTCTGGGCCCTCGACGCATATTTCGATGAAAGTGCTCTGGCTTCCTTCATTTGGTTTGCCCTTGCAGGACTGGCGAAAGAAACAGCCATTCTGGCTCCGATAGCACTCGCCGGGTGGCAAATCGTTGGTTTCGTTGCGCGTAGAACTTCACTGCATGGTTTGTGGCGAAACAGCAACGATGGCGTTCAGCCGGCCGTCGATCAGGCGAGGCGCATCCTGGGTCTACTTCTTTCCGCCATGCCTTTGGCTCTTTGGTATGGCTTTCACTATGGGCGCACGGGACATGTCTTCGGCAATCCCGAGTTCTTCCGCTACAACGTGACCTCCACTCTTAACCTCACGCGCTTTTTTCTGGCACTGTGGCTGCGCGCCTGGCAGGTTTGCGGCTATCTGTGTCTCTGGATATTGACTCTCGCCGCGCTTTTCGCAATGGGCGTGCTGGTACCTAAGTGCGATTCCGGAGTCGCACGCCCGCGCACCAGCGCTTCTGCGCAGATGGTCTTTTACGTGGTCATAGCGACCTACCTAATTGCGATGGCGTTACTCGGAGGAGCGGTGCTGGCACGGTACATGCTGCCGGCGGTCCCGCTCGTGATCATTCTCTGCACCTCCACCCTTTGGCGAAGGCTGCGGTACTGGCGGACGGCGACGGGGCTGATTTCACTGGGGTTCGTCCTGGCGTGGTTCTGGAACCCTCCTTATGAATTTTCTCCGGAGGATAATCTCGCCTACCGCGATTACGTTCAGTTGCATGAGAAGGGCGAGCAATTTCTGGAAGCGCGGTATCCGATGGCGCGGGTGCTGACGGCGTGGCCGGCATCGGATGAAATCACCCGGCCCTGGCTTGGTTATACGACCCGACCGATGCGGGTTGAGCGCATCGAGAATTTCTCGCTCGAGCAGGTGCTCAAGGCGGCGGTATTGGATGCGCATTACGATGTCGCACTGGTTTTCTCGACGAAGTACGAACCTGGGCCGACTTTGTGGGACCGCTGGCCCGGATTTTCCGGACTGAGAATGCGATGGAAACGCCAATTCTTCGGCTACCATCGCGACCTGCCGCCGGAGGCGATCGCGCATGTTCTGGGAGGGCGCGTTGTGTTTTTGGAGCATCGTAGAGGGCAGTGGATCGCGGTGATTGCCCTCGAGCGTGCGGAAGAAGCCAAGAGGAAGAATCAGGAGTTAACCTTGGCCGCTGGCGAGTGAGTTTGCTAAAGCGCTACTGGGAGCCGCCTTCAAGGCGGGCATGGTAACCCTTGCGGGCCCGGACCTGGAGCCGCTTGCCATTTTTTTCGGCAACAATGCGGATGGCGCGATAGCGTCCGTCGGGCACAAAGTCGGCAGGTTTGTAGGCAATGAAATAGCGGCTGTGAATCAAGTCGCGCAGCTTGTCGAACGAGCGGCCCAAAGTGAGCACGTCGCCCGGAAACATGGCCTCGCCGCCGCTGCGCTCGGCCAGGGTTTCGAGTACCCTATCGGCGTCGGTCTTGTCGCCGCGGTCTTCGCGCGTGCTGACCGTGTAAATGGTCACTCCGCCACGCTCGGCCGCCTCGATGCTCTGCTTCAGGCTGCGATGGCTGGAGTTGTCTTCGCCGTCGCTGAGGATCACCAAAACGCGCGCAACCCGTTCGTCATCGGGATAATCCGCCAGTTTGCGGCAGGCGAACGCGACCGCGTCGAACAACGCGGTTCCGCCGCCGTTGGAGAGCTTCTGAATGGCCGCGCCCAGATCCTGTGGATCCCCACTGAAATCCCGCGTAACCGTCGTTTCGCTGGAGAATCCCGCGACAAAGGCGAGGTCGGTAGTGTGGTTCAACACTTTATCAACGAATTTTGCGGCGGCGTTTTTCTCGAACGAAAACCGATCGTGGACCGAGCCGCTGGTGTCGATGAGCAAAGCCAGCCGCAGGGGCAGCTTCGATTGCGGAGCAAATTGCAGGAGTCGTGCCGGGGGCTTGTTGTTGTCACGAATCTGAATCTCGGATTCCTGCAAATCATCGATCATGTGTCCGTGGCTGCTGACGGAAAAAAATATGGCCACGTCATCGACGCTTTTGCGAATGAGATACATGCCCGAGGCGGCAGGGGGCGGCGCGGAAGCCCCGGTACGTGGAACCCCGGCCGTGGCTGGGCTTGCTTCCGCGACAGGGCGGCAGTTATCGCAGTCCGATTCCTTGCCCAACCCATTCAGTTCCTCCTTGAGGCGGTCGCTGTTGGGGAAGGTCACAGTGGTTGGCGAAGCCATCGCGTTCGGTCCGGGCGCGCTCCCCGCGTTGGCCGCGATCACGGTCCGATTGTGTTCTAGAATCGCCAGAGTCTTGCGCGCGCTCGCGGCATATTCGTTGGTGGGGTCCTCGGCCAGGAAAGTATTCAGCTCGCCCTCCATGACCACATAGTCCTTGATCGACATGGCGGCGGAAGCGGCGATGTAGTGGATGTTCGCCATTCCTTGGTGGTCGAGGGCGTGCACTTGTTGCACGGTTTTGATGGTCTCAAGGTATTGATGATTCCCATTTTCGGCGAAGGCCAGGGTGGCGAGAATCTTCGCGTCTTTGGGACGAAGGGCCGCGGCCTTCTCCAGTTCGGATTGCGCGGTCGGAAAATCGTTCAGCGACAATGCCAGGCGGCCGAGATTCACCAGTGGCAGTGCGAATTTATCGTCCACTTTCGCCGCCGCCTCGAATTCGGTTCGCGCATCCTTGACGTCCTCCTGATCGATGTAGGCACGGCCCAGGGCCATGTAGGCCGATGCGAACTTGGGGTAATCTTCGATCGCTTTTTGCAGATACTTGACGGCTTCTTTCGATTTCTGCGCCTTTAAGAGCGCGCTGGCGCGATTGAACTGTTCGATGGCATTGTTCGGAGCTTGCAGGTCGAACGCCGATACCACGCCGGAATCGATCAACTCCCTGTTTTGCGCTTTCTGTTTGTCGCTTTCACTCAGTCGCTGGCTTTGCCGGTCGAGGGTCATTTCGGCGAAGTCGATTTGCGACATCATGGAATCGGGACCGGTTCCGATGTAGGGGAGCTGGGCAAAGACATGGGTTGCAGCGCAAACCCAAATCGCCGCAAGCAGGCCACGGAAGGGCGTGCGGAATCGAGGGTGAAAAGCCAACGGCAAGGCGCGCTCCTGCGCGCCAGCATTATATCAGCGGCGCATCAAGTGGCAGGAATGGGTTTTTATGACCAGCCAGACCCCTTGACCCTCTTTCAGCTGCAGGGCCTCGCGTGCAGCCAGCGTGAGCTGCACCATCATTTCGATGCCGCAGTCTACGCGGGCGAAAACGATCATGTCGCGTCGTTCAAGGGAGAGGACGCGCCCGGGAATTAGGTTGCGGGCGCTCAGCCCGTCGGGCCTGGATATGGCCAGAAGGATGTCTCCGGCGCGAATGCCCACGCGCACAAAAGAGCCGCTTGCGGCGCGAATCAAAGGTGTTTCGAGCAGGACAAAGCTTCCCGATTCCTGGGCGGCCAGGCGGCAGGTCAGGGTGCCGCGGTCTTCATGCACCAGCCAAACCTGCGCGTCGAAAACATTCTCGAAACCAGCCAACCGGGCGATCGTTTCCTGCGCCGGGGCGGTCAGCACTTCATGAGGCGTCCCTTGGGCGATGATGCGGCCTTGTTCCATCACAAGCACGCGTTCCCCCAGCGCAATCACTTCTTCGCGGCTGTGGGTGACATAGAGAATTGGAATCCGGTGTACCTGGTTCCAGCGCCGGAGATCGTCAATGATTCTCGATTTTGTGGCGCCATCCAGTGCCGTTAATGGCTCATCGAGCAGGAGCACGCAGGGGTCGCTAACCAGAGAGCGCGCCAGCGCAACCCGCTGCCGTTCTCCGCCGGAGAGTTCCGAGGGGCGCCGTTTGCCCAGGTGGCTGATGCGAAAATCGTGCAGCAGAACTTCGACCCTTTCTTTGCGCGTGCGGCGCGGCAGATGGGCGAGGCCGTATTCTGCATTTTGCTCTACGCTCAAGTGAGGGAACAAAGCGAGATCCTGCAGAACGTATCCGATATTGCGGCGCGAAACGGGAACGTTGACTTTGCCGTTGGCGTCAAGAAAAACACGGCCATCGACCGAAATCGTGCCCCCGTCTGCAGCCCTCAGTCCCGCGACGCAATCGAGTAGCGTAGTTTTGCCGGCGCCCGAAGGTCCGAACAAGATGGTGAATCCGGGCGAAGCGACAAACTCCACATCGAGGGTGAATTCGCGCTCCATCGAGCAAAAGCTTTTGTGAATCCGCACGCTGAGCGTTGAACGTGCGGATTGTGGATTTGGAGGGGGAAGCATCGAGACCGGTTATTTGGCCGCAGCCATCGTCAATAACCTCTGATTCACTTTTTTGCGGTTGACCCCGTAAACGATGGCCAGCACTGTAAAGCAGAAGGCGAGCAGCAACAGCGCCATGCCATTCGCCGAAGCGTAGTTCGCGGCCTCGACTTGATCGTAAATGTCGATGGAGACGGTGCGCGTGACACCGGGAATGTTGCCGCCCACCATCAATACCACTCCGAATTCGCCCATGGTGTGGGCGAAGGTAAGAGCTACGCCAGTGACCAGGCCGGGCAAAGAAAGGGGCAGGACCACGCGGAAAAAAGTGCGCCGGGAAGAGGCTCCAAGGGTAGCCGAGGCTGACAACAGTTTCGGATCGACGGAGGAGAAGGACGCCGCAAACGGCTGCACCGAAAAAGGCAGGCTATAAAGTATGGAGCCGATCACCAGACCGGTGAAGGTGAAGGCGAGAGTATGACCGGTGAGAGATAGGCACCATCGCCCCAGCGGACTGCGAGAACCGAGAGCGACGAGAAGGTAAAATCCCAGAACCGTCGGTGGCAGCACGATCGGTAAGGCAAGGATCGCCTCGATAAAAAATTTCCAGCGCGCTCTCGAAAAGGCAAGCCAATAAGCAATAGGCAGGGCCAGCACGAAGAGAATGGCCGAGACTAGAACGGCCAGCTCCAGGGTTAGCCAGAATGCTTGCCAATTGATCGACATGATCGTTTTTCCTAGCCGGGGGCGTCGGCTTTTTTGCCCGCCCTAATTTCCTGCCGTAAACCCATAGTGCCGCAATACGGCGATTGCCTGGGCGCTTTTCATGTAATCGAGAAATGCCGCCGCATCCTGGGCGTGAGCCGAAGGGGAAATCAACACTGCTCCTTGATCCAGCGCCGGATATGCGCCGGACGGAACCTTCCAGTATCTTCCCTTGCCTTGCATAGTGGGAGCCAAGGCATGAGAGAGCGCGACCAATCCGACCTGCGCATTGCCCGACTCTGCGAACTGCGCCGCTTGCGCAATGTTTTCTCCGAGCACCAGTCGGTCGCTCACTTTTTGATCGAGTCCGTAGTGCTTCAGGGCGGCCACCGCGGCGCGGCCGTAAGGTGCGTGCTGCGGATTCGCGATGGATATTTTCTTTACCCGCGGGTCCAGCAAAACGTTCATTCCGTTGTGCTCGAGATCGAGTGGCGAATCCGACGGCACCCATAGCACCAACTGGCCGACGGCATAGCGACACAGGGTAGCACCGTCAGCCTTGCCGCCGGCAATTAACTGCTTGGGGTAATCCATATCAGCAGAAAAGAAAATGTCGAAGGGCGCGCCGTTTTGAATTTGCTGCGTGAGCGCTCCGGAAGCGGCGAAGGAAAGCTTGACGGCGACGCCCGTCTTCTGTTCGTAGGCTTCCGCAATTTCAGCAAGCGCGGCGCTCAGGTCGGCTGCGGCGGCGACATTGACTACACGCTCCGCAGCCAAGCCCGGCGATGAGAAAGAGCCCGCAAACATCAAGAATGCAAATGCTAGCGATGAGAAGCGCCTGAGCATGATGGCCATCCGCCTTTGCGATCGGAACAAGTTGTTCAAGATTGTACAAGCTGAGAACCCTTCGCGATCTGGCGATATGAACTTGCGGCGATGATTTTCGCGAGCGCCTGCTTGTCCCGCCAAATGTTTCGCGTGCCAGCGGCCGAATCACGCCTTTCTAATCATCGTTCTCTAAGTAATCAATCAATAGAGACCTCATCCATCTTATACTTCCATCGGAATACCACCGGAGCTGCATTCACTTCTTGGAAGTACAGGTGGATTCGCCGGATGAGTTCTTGTTTGCTCTGCACCCGGATCTCCCGAAGCATGCTGCGCGCCATCTTACTGAACATATTCTCCACCAGATTGAGCCACCAACCGTGCTTGGGAACAAAGACGAACTGAAAGCGTTGCGGCCGACTCGCCAGGTAGCGTTGCGTCTCCTTCGAGATATGGGCGGAGTGATTGTCCAGAATCAGTCGCAACGTCGTGGCCGCGGGATAGCCAGCATCCAGCTTTTTCAGGAGCTCAATGAAATCCTTGCTCTTATGGGTCTCGCTGACAATCTCGGTGACCGTGCCCCGGTGCAAATCCAGACCCGCCAGCAAGGAAACGGTTCCCCGTCGTTTGTATTCGTAGTCCCGGGTCAGGCTGGCATGCTGCCCGGGCCGGGGCGGCCGGTCGGGCGTTTTCTGCGCCAGCGCCTGAATGCCGGGTTTCTCCTCGTAGGACACCGTGACCATCCCCGGTTCGCGAATCTCTCCCCGCAGCAGGCCTTCATTAAGAATCGCTACTTCCTGGTAAACATGCAGGACCGCTGCCATCTTGGACGCGAACTCCGGGTGCCGTCGCTCCACATAGTAGCCAACCTGGTGCGGGCGAAGTTCTCCCGGCATCAAGATCTTATGCAGCTTGGAGCGGCTCACCCGTTCCAATTCCGGGTACCCTGCCGACCGGGCCTGCCGCCGCAAGTGTGCGGTGAGTAGACCGTATGTCCATAACTCTTGGGCGTAGCCCAACTCCTTGGGCTTCTGACAGGCCGAGTTCTGCACCCAAGCAATCGCCGCATCCGAAACTCGACGCGGCTTGCCCGAACGCGGTAATTCTCCTAAGGCCGCCGGCACGCCAAAGCGAAGGCATTTCTGGATGCAGAGCATCACCGTGTTACGATTCACCCGCTGGGCCCGCGCAATGGCTTGATCGCTCAGACCGGCGAAGGAGTCCAGCAAGATCGCCGCCCGCACCGTACGCCTCTTCTGCTCGGTGCGCGAGTCGCGCAGCTGCTCCAATATGCGCTGCTCGTCTTCACCGAAGACCAGGAGCCCACGTCTCCTCTAAAAGGGCATGCCCATTAAAACATCACCGAGATCCAACGTCTAGTTACTTAGAGAACACTCATCTAGCTAAAGGCTGTTGCGAAACGCCGAAGTTTCAAAAATTGGTGGTTTGAGCCAGTATTTTCGTGCTGAAGCGTGCTCGAGGGGGGTTGGTTGAGTTGCCGGCTTGACCGCTTGACCGGCAACTCGCCAAGGTCCAACCGGTGCCGATGGCCCATGCGTCTCCCAGCCGGGTGGA
>JASHRB010000302.1 GCA_030037575.1 Candidatus Sulfotelmatobacter sp.
GCGTGGATTGATCGAGATCGGCGAGGTTCGCGGTGAAGCGTTCGGATGGGCCGTGATGTGGCGTGACGGCCTTGACCGTGTACATGCTTCCGGATTGCTCCTTCACGCCAGGCGCGGCCCAAAGGCGCAAGAGTGGAATCTCTTTGAGAACGGGGTGCTCGATATCGATCGCGTTGACCACGCCCCAATGCCAGGAAGCGAGATCCTTCGGTGCGTCGGGCTCGTTTGCGGCTGCGTCGACAGCCGCGGCAAGGAGTTGGTCGTAGGTGGGATATTTTTCAGGCAGCCATTTCTTGGGCTGATGCAGCAGCACGTTTTGCAACCAGACGCTGCGCATCTGCCAGCGGTACGTTTTCCAGCTTAAAGTCATTTTTTGTGGCTCCGGATCTTTGGGCGCAGGGCCAAGTTTTGGCTCGAGCAGCAGCCGCATGAGTTCCTGCGCCGAGCGCTCGGCGAGAGTTGGAGCAGCCGAGGATGCAGACATTCTGCCATCCCAGTTGCGCATGAGATCGGCGGCTTGGCGGGCACGCCCGGAAGGCTTCGACGCGTGATCGACAGCGTACACCAACCGCTCGGCGACGAATAAATCATATTCGGAGTGGTCGTCGTTCTCGATAGCCAGCATGTCGGCGGCGGAAAATTTACGGCCGGACTCGAGCACCCGATAAATGCGCTCGGTGCGCCAAGGAGCTTCCCATTCCGCGCTGATGGAGTGGGTATATTTGTCGGGAGTGATGCGGCCATTCGCCGTGGCGATAACCCCCGATGGCGGGTTGTAGATGCTGGGCAACTTGGCGAAGGGAATGTAGCCGGTCCACTCGTGAGCATCATCCGCGCCGCTGACGGGCAGGCTACCGTCGCCGGTGGCGCGAATCGGGACGCGCCCTGTGGTCTGGTAGCCGAGGTTACCGTCGACATCGGCATAGACCACGTTCTGGCCGGGCGCGTCGAGCTGCGAAAAGGCTTGGCGAAATTCCTGCCAATTCTGCGCTGTGTCGACATCGAAAAACGGCATATGCAGGCCGTCGTAAAGCGTCCAGCGCAAGGCGATCGGCCGCCTCTCACCCGGCAAAATATCGGTGATGATCGGTCCGTGGCGGGTGATTTTTACGTCGACCCTCACATCCGGTTTGTCCTTAAGGTGGATTACTTCCGTGCGATGTTCCGGCTGCTGCCAGCCCTGTGGAGTTTGATACGCCCCCTGCGCGTTGAAATTCTCGATGAAGGCGTCAGTGACGGTAGGGCCGACGTTGGTAAACCCCCACGCAATTCGCTGGTTGTGGCCGACGATCACATAAGGCATTCCCGGAAGCGTGACGCCCGCCACATCGAAGTTGTCCGACTTCAGATGTGCTTCGTACCAAAGGTTCGGCATCTGATGGCCGAGGTGCATGTCGTTTGAGAGGAGCGGCTTGCCGGTAACGGTGTGCTCGCCGGAGACGACCCAATCGTTCGATCCGTTAATTGCTTCGGGAAATTGCTGTGCCCAGATTTCCGCTGAGCCTGTGCGCTGCGTGACGGAATTATCGGCACCGTCATCATCATCATCTTCGTCGTCGGAATCGTTCTGATCCTCCTGCGAATTCAAATCTTGGCGCATCACGGTCGGCGGACGATCATGCCAGGAGCGGTTGATGTATAGATCGGCGGCCAGGTCGGGCCCGAGTTTGGCCAGAATTTTTTCGCGATCCAGCGTGTCGCGCAACGGATAGTAATTTAGGTCTTTCACCATCTGATTGGCGATGACGATGGAATCCTCCGGCTGCCACGGTTTCGGCTGGTAGCGTAGGATGCGGAATTCGATGGGAAGATCGTTCCGGTGATTTTCCAGGAACGCATTGACGCCGCGTGTATAAGCCGCGAGATATGCAGAATCGCGCTGGCTGGCCATCTCAAACGACTTCGCGGCCGCGGCACGTAGCCCCAGAATGCGCTGGGCGCGATCAAGCTTGAGTGTCTCTTCGCCGAGAATTTCCGAAAGCTCTCCAGCGGCGAAGCGACGCATGATATCCATTTGCCAGAGTCGGTCCTGTGCCGTGACGAAGCCCTGCGCGAAGAACAGGTCGTCGAAGTTCGCGGCTTCGATGGTGGGCACCCCATGGTGGTCGCGCGTGACCTTTACCGGCGCAGAAAGACCTTTGACTGCAAGGCTGCCATCAAGTTGGGGTAGGGCAGAGCGGGCAACGAAATCGGCATAGCCGCCGGCGAGGACAATCAGAATTGCCCCAGCCAGAATCAGCCACAGCAGAAGGCGCACAGCAGGACGGCGACGCGATAGGGAAACATGGGTTGAGACGGCGGTAGCCATGAAGAGTTCGATTGTAGGGCGAGAGATGGGGGGGAAACAAATCCAGGCTTGGTGGCGGTTGGCTGGGCATCGCGTCTTGAAAATGAATTTCATTTTCAAGACGCAAGGTGGTATGCTGAATCGCACCAGCCAGCCGGTTCCGGCTTACGGCGCGTACCCACTCAAGCTCGCACTCGACCGGCACATGCTGCAAAAGCGCATCGATGATCAGCCCTCCATTTCGCGCGAAATGGTGCGCGAAGCGCAGGGAATCCTGCATCGGCACCTCAAGCGCGTGGGGCTGAAGCAAACCGCGCAACGGGATACGATTTTGCGCACCTTCCTCGAAACCCGCGATCACCTCTCTACCGACGAACTGCACCGGCTGGTGCAGAAAAAAGACGCCGGCATCGGAATCACCACGGTTTATCGCACCCTGAAACTGCTGGCCGAATGCGGATTGGCCAGCGAGGTCGAATTTCACGACGGCATCGCGCGCTATGAGCACCAGTACAACCGGCGCAGCCATCATCACATGGTGTGCACCGAATGCGGCAGCTCGGTGGAGTTTTTCTCACAGGAAGTCGACCAGCTGGAGCAAGAGATCGGGCACCGCTACCACTACGCCACCACGCGTCACACTTTCCAGATTTACGGTGTGTGCGAGGAGTGTCGCAAGAAAAGCGGGGGGACGCGCCCGGTCTGACGGGATTCATGCCGACTTCCTGTCCAGACTGCGCCGCAACCATGCCAGATGACGCCGCTTTCTGCCCGGGCTGCGGGCGCTCGATGCGTCCGGCGGGACCTGTGCGTGACCTGGTCGGCATCCTGCCGGAAACCGTCGCCGGGGCCCTGGCTTATTTTTTATTGCCCACGATCGCGTTTCTTTTCCTGGAGCCATATAAGAGAAACCGTTTCGTTCGCTTTCATGCCTTTCAGTGCCTGGGGGTCGCCGTGGCCGTGTTCATCGCCGGAGCCGCGTTGAGGGTTTTTGCATTCGTGGTGTTTTTCATCCCGGTGCTGGGCCAGTTGCTGGTGTGGCTGCTCACGATGCTGGTCAGCCTGGCGCTGTTTGTGGTTTGGGTTGTGCTGGTGGTCAAGGCAATGCAAGGAGAAATGTTCAAGCTGCCGCTGATCGGGAAGTTTGCCGGGCAACAGGCAGAGAAGGTGCAAGGGGTGTAAAGCTTTGGTTTCCTTTACCGTTCCTTTCCCAGTTTTGCGGTAAGCCGCTTTTTACCGCGAAGGTGCGAAGAACTTCCGCAAAGAGGGCAAGAGCACTTTAGGGCGGAAATTAGAAGGACACCACCCTGCGCTTGACTTTCTTTCTCCGAGCTGGCAATCCTATTAGCTTTTACCCCGCTTGCCGGGAGGGGACGCAGCTCCACTCGGCCGAGAGGGACCTCGTTCGAACTGGGGCGACCATTGAAAGTCAGAGTTTTCTACCACGACAAATGCTTCGACGGGGCTTCGTCCGCAGCGCTGTTTGCGCGCTTTTATCGCGAGCGCATCCGCGACGACGCTGAATTCGTTTTCTCCGGCCTGTTACACCGCGCCGGGTCGCTGTTCGACGAAGCGCAGTTCAACGGTGATGAAAACGCGATCGTCGACTTCAAATACTCCAGTTCGCCGAAAATCACTTGGTGGTTCGATCATCACGAGAGCGCATTTTTGTCGCCGGCCGATGCGGCCCATTTCGAGCGCGATCAGAGCAATCGAAAATTCTACGATCCTGCTTTCAAATCCTGCACCAGCTTCATTGCGACCATTGCCAAGGAGCGGTTTGGATTCGATCCGGCGCCGGTCGCCGAGCTCGTGCATTGGACCGATGTGATCGATGGCGCGCTTTATGCCGGTGCCAAGACCGCAGTGGAGATGAAAGCTGCAGCGATGAAGCTGACCATGGTGATTGAATCTGCGCCCGATCAGCGTTTCGTGCCCAATCTGATTCCGCTGCTCGCGACCAAGCCACTCGACGTGATTCTGCAGGAACCGTTTGTGGCGCCGCTTTTGCCACCGCTGCTGAAGCGGCA
>JASHRB010000022.1 GCA_030037575.1 Candidatus Sulfotelmatobacter sp.
GATTGGCGGCGGCGAAAGCCTCAATCGTCACCGTCTGGCTATTTCCCGTAATCGAGGCGGGCGGCGAGTACGTCGTCGGCTTTCCGCTGGCAGTGTGCAGGGGCAACAGCGTGCCGCAATTCCCAGTGTTCTGACAAAGCAGCGCCCAATCAACCCCGGCATCTGTTGGATCGTTGCTCACGACTGCCGTGATCGGAGCGGTGCCAATCAAGTTGATCGTTGAAACGGGTGCGGGATTAAACGCAATCGACGCGAGGCTATTCGCCGGCGCGGCCTGATTCTTTAGCGTCAAATTGTCGTTCCCGCCGCACGCGGCCAGAAGCAACATCATCGCCGCGAAAAAAACCAGAAGAACCGATTTGCGCAGCGGGGCGAGCCCTCCGAATTTTTTCGATGCTGAATGGCGATCCATATTGTAGTTAAAGGCTCTCACTGCCTTACTGTTGCCCTGTGCCGTATAGATAAATGGTTTGGGCTTGCCCGACTGCGTAGCCAACGGTAATCGTTCCCGTCGTGAAGACGGTGTTGGAAGGCAGGAACGTAACCGTAAACGTGCAGCTGTTTCCCGGGGCAAGCGCTCCCGCGCAGTTGTCGGTTTCCGTAAACGCACTGCCCTGCAAAATGTTTCCCGTGAAATTGACGGTTCCGGCGTTGGGAGCTTTCGGATCGTTATAAAGAGTCAGAGTTAAGGGGTTCGTTGGCTGTCCAACCGGCACAAGGCCGAAATTTATTCCGCCTGCCGGAATCATTCGCAACGGGCTGGGCAGGTTCGCCTTCAATTCCACAGGGAACCGGCCGCTATCGATTTCGCAGTTCGACGTGACCGTGCTGGTGCATTGCAAAGTGTTCAATTCCAGAAAGTAATCGAGCGCCGGCGACAACGGTGTGCTCGGCTGCGGAGCGAACGTAATATCGATGCTGCATGACTGCAAGGGCACGAGCACTGTTCCCGAGCAGCCGTCGTTGGAAATCTGAAAATTTGCCAGCTTGCTCTTCAGGTCGCTGTCGCAGTTGTAAGTGATGGTGGGAGGAGTGTCGGCCGGTTCCGGAGTAATGACTCCCGTTACAACTTGCAACCCGGCAACTTCTCCCGGCGCTAGCGGGCGAGGAAGAGTGAGAACTCCCACTGGGGGATTCACGCACGGCGTGTCCAACGCGGGCAGAATCTGCACCGGATTCGAGCCTTGATTGATAAACGACAGAACCTGCGGTTCGCTCGACTCGCCGACAGCTTCCGCGCCGAAGGCAAGTTCCGGAGTCGTAGGGATAATCGCACTATAACCTACGCCGCTGACGGGCAAGGCAAAGGTCTGGTTGTTATCGGCGCTGACTGGACTATTCACCGTTACTGTCGCCGATAATGAATAGGGGCAGGCGGACGGGGGTTCGCCTCCGAGGGCGGTTGAGGGCATCCATGGACAGCTTTGTTGGGGCGAGAAGGAAATGGTGATGATACAGCTCTGCTGCGGATTGAGATTGAATGCCGCTCCTGGCGAACTCGCGCAGTTGTCCTGCTCGGTGAAGTTGGGAACCTGGTCGAAATCACTGACGCCGAACGGGCTGGTGTTTCCGGATTGAGGATTGAAGGACAACTTCAAGCCCGTCAGCGGGGTGGTCGTGATGTTGTTGTTCGTGAGGGTGACGGTTTGAATGGAGGCGCTCGAACCCACCTGCTGAGGAGGAAATGTGACAGGAGATGGAGACAGCAGGATGGGTTCGTTGCAGCTGGTGGTATTCCCGACGCCGAGACAAACGTCGCCAACGTCTCCGGGAGCGACGCCAGCCGGGCACGAGCTGGTGCTCACTCCGTATCCGTTCGTGCCTTGCAGCGTCACTCCCGCGGCCGAGCTCAACACGGTTACCGGCAACGGATTTGACGTTGTGCTCGCAGGCGCGCCGATTTGTCCGGCGCTCAATCCATTGGGAGAAAAAATTTGCAGGATGACCGAATTTCCGCTCACTTGACCGTTCACCGAAGCGGTGCTCAAACACTGATAGTTCTGAAAAGTCAGCGTGCCGGTAACGGTTGCATTGCTTGCGCCAATGTTTGGTCCTTGAGTGAGTGTTCCGGTGACCGGGAAAACCTGATTCTTTAGCGTTGGGTTGAGAACGCTGTGAAAGAAACCTTGAACCGATCCGGTGAGCGGAGGCACGGAGATCGCAGTCCAGGGCAGTCCGGTTTGTGCCGTGCCGCATCCTTTTCCGTCGGTTGAATTGTAGGTGCCGATGATGGTGGTGCCGGTGGAGCTGAGAGTTCCGTTGAGAGTGAAAGTCTGCGGGCTTGCGACCACCGTGAGCGTAACATTTTGGCCGTTGACCGATCCCGTCGCCGCGGCAGATCCGCTATTGCACAAAGTCGCCGCTGCTCCTACGCCAGAGGGCGGCAGAGAAACCGCGTAGGTCACTTCTCCCGTGAGCGTTCCACTTGCATCTTGCAGCAGAAAGCCGCCCTGGATACCTCCAAGAAAGGAATTGTCGGTGGGCGGGGTTAGCGTGAATTGCCAATTTCCCGCCAACTGGCCGGCAATCTGAGTCTGGTTGGGATCACTGCCTCCGCAAGCAGACAGAACGGTCAGAAGCGCCAGCACGAAAACAACGAGCGCCACACGAGTTGCGCCTGGAATCCACGCAACTGTTTCCTCACTTGGTCGCGGCATCGCGGCTTGGAACGTCAATGGCTTCATCATGTTCTTCGGGCTAAAATCCATACTTCAAGCCGAGCTGAATGGTTCTCGGCCGGTGGGCGTCGATCGGATGCAGAAAGGCCGCGCCATCCACGCAGTCCGCGCCTCCGGTTTCCTCAAAGCCCGCCGAGTAAGACGGGCCGGCGTAACAACTGACGACGTTGTTTCCGCTGCTGCCCGGGTTATCCGGGTCGTAAACCCGGAACTGCGTGTGGTTGAAAACGTTGAAGAATTCTGCGCGGAATTCGAACTCACTACTCTCGGTCACCTTGAAGTGCTTCAGCAGCGACACGTCGAAGTTCAGGCGACCGGGATTGTTTAGATAGTTTCTTCCGGCGTCTCCGAACGTAAGACCTCGCGGGGCCACAAATTGCGAGGGATTTGCGAGCAACGGGCCGAAGCTTTGAATGCTGTTCGGCGGCTGCGCTAATCCTTGGGCAATGTCTGGATAGGAAGCGGCGATGCCCAGCCCGCTGGAAACTCCGGCGTTGTCGGTGAGCGAAATGCCGGTGTTGCCGGCGCTGTTGATTACCGTGAACGGAGTTCCCGATTGAAACAATGTCACCCCTTCCAGTTCCCAGCCGCCGAAGATTTCATCCATGGTGCGAGAACAGCAACTTCCCACGGGAGAGCCATCCTGCGCTTCCGAGGCTAACGCCGATTCCCAGAACCAGCGGGCGAAATTCGGCGCGCGATACAAGTAGCTGAGATTGAACAGATGCCGAATGTCAAAATTTGAGCTGGCGCGGTTTTCGCGTAAGTCGTAGGAGTTGACGAGTACCGGATCGCTGCGGTCGGAAGCGTCGTCGATCGAATGGCTGTAGGTGTAAGAAAGGCCGGCCGTGAGCGGGCCGCGCAGCACGCGCAAGGTGAACTGAAATGCGTTGTAGCTGGAATCGGCAACGTTCTGCAGCGAGAGTACCCGCCCCAAGCCAGGATAAGGACGGGGCAGGGAATTCACGTTGGGAATGTAGGGCGAGGTGCACGCGGCCTGCAGATGGACATATGCCGGGTTCTGCGGCGTCACGATGGTTCCGCTCGCCAGCAAGAACGGAGTCGTGCCATCACCCGGATGGCCCGCGCCTGCTACGGGAGAGACATCGCAGTCCGACAACATGAGCGGCTCATTCGGGCCGAAGGGGTTTTCGTTTTCGGGCAAGGGCTCCAGTTGGTTGAGCTGGCGTTCGACGGTCAAGTGCGTGCCCTTGCTTCCCACATACGCGGCATTGGCGACCACATTGCGCTTCACTTCTCTCTGTATGCCGAAGCTCCACTGCTGTACGTATGACCAAACTGCCCGGGTGGGGATTCCCGTGATATCCATGGGGAAAACCGAACCCGCAGGCGGAGTGGTACTGGAAGGATTCAGCGTGCAGGGGTTGCTGGTTGGGTTGTAAGTGGCACCGTAACCCACGTTGCCGATGCAAGGATAATTGAGGGGCAGCGGTTGAATCATGCTGAGCACGAGAGGAGCGCTGGCTTCTAGCGAACCTGTGTTGGCTTCGTTGCCCGTGCCATGCTCAAAGAAGATGCCGTAGCCGCCGCGAATCGAACTTCTTCCATCCCCAAAGGGATCGAACGCGAATCCGACGCGCGGCGCGGGATTGAACAGATGTCCGGTCATACACCCTGCAGGAACGCCATTCACCCCGCATTGCACCAAACCAAGATCGCTCACGATGTCGGGAGCCAACGCAAACGTGGTCTGATTGAACGGCACCGGTGCGCCGGAAACGCCCTGGGCTCCGAACACGCCGCTGCAAAACGTGCCGGGCTGGGTCTTGTCGAGAAGCACTCCCGAGCATGGATCTACGGCGAAGCGTGAGGCATCGAACTTCGAGGCCTCCCAGTTCCATGCGTTGTGATATTTCTCGCGGTAGGTGCCGAAAAGACTGACGCGCATTCCGAGATTCAATGTGAGGCGCGGTCTCACTTTCCAATCATCTTGAAAGTAGGGTTCGGCGAGTTCATAACTCTGGTAGTAACGGTGTTGCGCAGAATCCTGTTGAAAGCTTTGGATAAAACTGGTGGTGACTCCATTTGTCACGGACTGAGTTAAAAAGTCGGCAAAAGCGTTGCCCGTGCTGTGAACCAGGTTGCTGAAGGTCAGCAGTCCCTGCACGTCTCCCGAAGCGGCTCCAATCGCATTGTTGGTTTGATTGCGCTGGGCGAGCAAAACCTGACCGCCGAACTGAAGCGTATGTTTGCCCACCGACTTCCCGAGGTCATCGCGTACCGAGTAAGTTGGATTGGTGTGACTCCACGGCATGTATGCGGGATCGACGGCAAAACCTTCGCCGCCGTACTCGGCATTGGTGCCGAGAAAATTCAGACCGGGCATCTTTCCGCCGAAGCCATTGTTGAAGATGTATCCCATCGCGCACTGCGGAATCTCGCTGATCGGATCGACGCTGATTTGCGGATTACACTGCCCGGGAGCCGAAGCGTCAGCCACCAGAGGTTGTCCGAGCGTGGGATTGCGCTGAAACTCAGCCCCGCCCGGACCGTTCTCATCGACCAGAGTGATGTCGGAATCGACATAAGTCGCCGCCAGTGTGTTCAGCAAAGTCGGCGAAATCGTGTGCGTCAACCGAGCAACCAGGCTGATTCCCGGGCCATTGAACTGGTTTTCCACGGTCGGAAATGTGTTGCGAACATCTCCCCACTGGGGCGTCAGAACCGTCGTGTTCCACGCGTCGTGAATGTAGTGGAACGACGCCCGGAGCTTTTGCGTGATCTGCTGATCGATGTTGAATAGTTCCTGACGCCAGTAAGTAGAAGGCGAAACCGCAGCGTTGTAGCAGTGGTTGGGGTCAGTAGGGTCGGGATTGATGACGGTGAAATTGCAACCGGTGGCCGCATTTGGCAGAGGAATCAAGTTCGCTTGCAGCATCGCCAGCGCGTTTTTGTCAACTCCGGTGGCTGCTTCCGCCCCGTTGATCGATTGCCCGAGTAGATCGTTGTTGGGGAGCGGTTGCAGATTGGATGGATTTCCGGAAACGGAAGGGCAATCCGGATATTGTTGCCGACTGAAGCCGGTAGAGCCGACAGTTCCGGCCAAAGGGCAGACGTCGCTGAAGTCGAAAACCTGCGCCTCCAGCCCGTTGGCCTGCGGCGCGCCAAGATTTTCCCGAATCCCGGCGGGCGTCATAATCAGGCCGCGTTCCTTCAACGATGGAACCGCTTGCCTGTAATCGGTGGGGGTTTTCTCCAGGCGGACTTCCTCAGAGAAGAAGAAAAATGTTTTATCCTTCCTCGCGTTGTACAGACCCGGGACAAAAAGCGGTCCGCCAAAAGTGCCGCCGAAATCCTGCCGGCGATAGAGCGGCGTACGGCCCGGGGGGTCGAAATAGTTCCGCGCGTTGAATGCCTCGTTGCGGATGAACTCGTAGATATTCCCGTGGAACTTTTCTGTTCCGGACTTGGTTGTTACTTGTACGATACCCGACGCCGTTCGGCCAAATTGCGCGCCGTAGTTCGAAGTGAGAACTTTGACTTCCTGAATGGCATCCAGGCTGGGATAAACCATCAGCGTGCTGGAGGCGCCGTTCAAACCGACATTCAGCACGTCGCTGCCATCGATTTCAAAACTGTTGTATTCGACGCGACCGCCATTGACACTGTACTTCACGCTGCCCACCACGCCGACCTTGGCTTCATCCTGTCCCGTTTGATTGCTGACGCCGGGTGCGAGGGCGATCAACTGCGTGAAATTTCTGCCGTTCAATCCGATGGCTTCGACTTCTTTCTGGGTAATAGTGCCGGAAACGCTGGCGCTTTCCGTTTCCACCTTGCCTACGGAACTGGATTCCACATTTACCTCGGTCTTGCTGCTAGCCGGTTCGAGCTGGGCATCCAGAGTCAATTCCAGGCCGGCGGTTAGGTTGATAAAGTCCAGCGTCTTGACGGCGAAGTTCGCCGCCTTCACCGTCAACGTGTAGGTCCCAGCCTCCAGGTGCGTAAAGGAATAATCACCCTTGTCGTCGGTTTGGGTTTGCTGCTTGGAACCGCTGCTGCTGGTCAGATCAACCGACGCTCCCGCCACAACCGCTTGCGTCTGGTCGGTAACTGTCCCGTGAATCGAGGCCTTGGCGCCTGGGCCCGGCTGATTCTGGGCGATGGCGTGGGAATCAAGTAAGGCCATAAATAAAGTAGCCATACCGATACACATGCGAACATAGGCTCTCACCCGTGCCTCGCGTAGTCGTAGTTCGCTTTTGCAGCTTGAATAAAGCAGACGGGGGATATTACCGGAAACCCAAGCCGGGCGAAATTAACACAATGTGAAAATTTGGTCAACAATTCGTGACTGAAGCTGCCGCGCTGGTCTCGCGAATGTCACATTCGGTTAAGTTTGTGCGGCTTAGCATCGGTACGAATTCCCTTTCCGCACCGTTGGTACCGAATTGTTCCGGCTTCGACATCTTTCCTCCCCTTCGCGCAAGAAGTTACGCGCTATCAGTGAGTAGCGGGCGGAAGGCGGTGCTCGAGGATGTACAACTTTCTCGCTTCAGTCATAAACATTTCACAGATTCTTCATCCTTCTGTAACAGAAGGCCAGCTATGCTCCCGCCTGATTTGTCCGTGAAAAGCTAAATCGGGGCCCAGTCAGTTCGCGACAAAAACGAAAGCGTGAGATGCCGATCAGCTGCTGCTGAGACAGCCCAGCGGTGCGGCCGCCGAAGTCGAGCGCCTGCGCGCGAAGACAACCAATCGCACGCCATGAAAGCAATGTCTGTCCTTAACCAACTCAGGTCTATCCTCAGAAAGGAATATCTATGACGCGTATGAAATCAGTGCTCGCGGCGCTGGTGGTTGCCGCGATCGTTGGCGTGATTCCGCAAGCACACGCCCAAACCCCCAAAGTGATCCTGTCCGGTTCCTCCGCACTGTGGCAATCCCTGGCGCTAGGCGCGTACAACGCGGGAAAGTGCGTATCGGGCGGAACCGCACCCTGTTTCCATTTCACTTACTCTAGCTTCAACTTGAACGACACGCGGCCGACAGTGAAAAGCGGTTCGACCGCAGTCGATACCGGCGCGGTATGGATTGTTTGGGATAGCGCCGCCACTCCTAATGTTTGGGCGTTCGTGAAAGTCGACTCGGCCGTCGGAGATCGTTGCTATTTCGCACAACCCCACTGCAACATCGGCATCTCCAGCTTCCCGGCTGCTCCTTCTAATCTCATCAGCTCGACGTTGTGGGGCGACAGCTCCTCGGACACCGAACCACCCGACTCGATCCAGACAGAGTTTACCAGCGGCCAGACGGTGAACGCAGCGGCAACCGATATTCGTCCTGAAGATGCCCTGTTTGCAACCTGCCGCGCCAACTCGAAGCTGGGCAACAGCAGCATCAGCACTGACGGCCTCGGCGGCCTTGGCTACAACGCCAACAACGCCTCCGGCGTCTGCGCGAAATACGGGGCTAAGCTCGCCAGCCTCGAAGGAAGTGACGTGCTCAGCGGATACCCCGGCAGCACGTCAACCGCACATCTTCTGGCGTTTTCCCTGAGCGGAAAAGATCCGTTCACCGGAACCACGATTCCAGTGTCAACCACAGTGGCGGTGGGAGCAGCGCCGGTTACATTCATCATTTCGCGTAGCGGCGCTCTCGCCAGCGTAACCAACGTGACCGATGGCGAATTGCAGTCGGTGTTCAGCGGCGCGAACTGCAATGCGGATGCGTTTGGCGCGCCGAGCGGGGCGATCTCGGTGTTCCTGCGCGAGCCTACGTCCGGCACGATGAACACGACCGAGTACAGCCTGTTCCGTTACTGGAACGAGACTGGCGCCAGCCAGGAAACTGGGGTGAAAGCGACCAATCCCCTGTCGGCGCAAGCTTGCGCCGGCGGCGGCGGAGTCCGCTCCCGCGCCATCGGAACTAGCGAAGAAGTAAAGTCGGTGCAGAACTCGAACGCCAACACCGATAAAGACGGCATCGGCTACACATTCTTCAGCTACGGCAACGTCTCATCCATCGCCAACAACTCCGCCTACGGTTATGTGACTCTGAATGGGGTCGATCCTATTTTCCATAAGTATGGAACGACCATCGATCCCGGACAACCGTCGACTGCCGGCGTCCTGCCGGCAGCGGCGAATTTACCGTCCAGCTGTGCCGGTACTTTTCCCTGCGCAGAGAGTGCGATTTGGAGCGGCCACCTGTCCTTCCCGAACCTGCGCAACGGTTCTTACAAGGCATGGTCGAACTTGCGTACCGTAAGCAACGGGACAGCATTGTCTGCGCTCAACCTCCTGGTTCAGGGATCACAGACGTTTGCTGTGAACTCAACGCCCGATTTCGTGCCTGCGGAAAAGATAGCAGCGACGGATCCGGGACTTCCCCTCCTGCATTCGCATTACCTCCAAGAAAGCGTCGCTCCGGTGAACATTTCGGTGACCGGCGACCGAGGCGGGGATGCGGGTGGTTGCATTTTGACCAACTCGGGCGCTGCAGTAACCACGGACACAACCACGACCTTGACTTTGCAGGCTCCGGGTGAGGGTTGCGCCGTGTACACCAACTAAGTCTAGAGAATGATCGCTTAACCGAGAGGGCGGACGCCGCCAAGCGTCCGCCTTTCGCGGGTTTTTGCTGGTCGGCGGTTTCTTGCGGAACGGGGAAGCCTGATTGCAAGAATTTAATGATGCCGCGGGGTGCGATTGCCAAAATGCCGGCCGGACTAACTTTCGGAAGTTAATGATGATGTGTCGAAAACATTTCTTCGCGGGAATGGCCATCCTGTTCCTGTCTCCCATTGCTTTCGCCCAATTTCTGCCTGCCCCGACCCCGATCGCCGATCCCGCTGACGCTCGCTTTGTCGGCGTCAAAGAAGATTGGACTACTGCGGCTCTGACGACCAGCAGCCTCAGGCCGGTTGCACCGCTTGGCGCCTATATCAACGACGAGGGGACCTATACCGTCGAACTTCTGCAAGTGCAGTGGCGATGGGGCGATCCTCTCGATCTTTACATCATGAAGCCGAAGGGTGTTAGCAAGCCTCCGGTGATTCTCTATCTTTATAGCTACCCAACGGATACCTATCGCTTCCAAAACGAAGAGTTTCAAAAAACTGTGACCAAGGATGGCTTCGCTGCCGTGGGATTTGTGTCGGCATTAACCGGACACCGCTATCACGACCGGCCGATGAAGGAGTGGTTCATCAGCGAGTTGCAGGAATGCCTGGCAGTCTCAGCGCACGACGTGCAAATGGTCCTCAATTATCTGGCGACTCGCGGCGACCTTGATATGGATCGCATCGGAATGGTCGCGACGGGGTCGGGAGCGACCATTGCCATTCTCGCTTCGGCAGTCGATCCGCGCATTAAGGTGCTCGACACGGTCGATCCCTGGGGAGACTGGCCCACGTGGATGGAGATTTCGCCCTTCGTGCCTGAGAGTGAGCGCGCCGATTACGTGAAAGCCGAGTTCTTGAAAAAGGCAGAAGTTCTGGAGCCGGTCAAATGGCTGCCGAAGATCAAGGCCAAGAAGTTTCGCATGCTGGACGCGACCTTTGACCGCAATACGCCCCCGGCGGCAAAAGAAAAACTGCGCGCGGCGGCGCCTCCGAATTCGATGGTCGTGATCTTCAAGACTCCCGAAGCATTCACCACAGCGGTGCGCGGCGATAAGGGTTTGCAGTGGGTTGAGCACGAACTGCAGTTGCTGCCTGAAACTCGCGCGGAGGCCAGCTCAGACGAGAAATCAATTCGAGGCGAAAGATGAAATCACTTAGAGAACTAAGCGTGGCTGCGCTGCTGCTCCTGATGATGATTGTGCCGCGATTGCGCGCGCAGACGGAAGCGGATGTCCCCACTGCAAAGCCGCTCGGCTACGACATAACCGAGGAGGTCACGGTTAGCGGGGCGGTCACGGCGTTCCTCAGCAAGGCTCCGAAAGGAATGGTCGGCGGCTCTCACCTTTTGCTCTCGACGGCCGAAGGTGCATTGGATGTCAGCGTGGGAACTTTGGGCTTAGGCAAGCAGGCCCTCGCGATCGGCGCAGGGAAGATCGTCGCAGTTACCGGCGTGATGAGGACGCTGAATGATCGCCAAGTGCTCCTGGCCCGGGTTGTGAAACTAGGCAATCAGGTTTATTTGATTCGTACAAAACAGGGAATTGTTCTATCCCCGCTTGCTCTCAAACACGCGGCGAATGAGGCTGCGCAGGATGGAGGCGCCCTATGAGCTCCAAAGTTTGCCCTGCCAGCGCCGTATTCGCAGCGCTTTGTCTGATCGGGTTCGTCGGATGCAGCTCGGGTACGAACAATAATCTCTCGAATGTTCCGCCGGTCATGGCCATCGTTCCTTACATCCCCGGAGTGACCAACACATCAACTACGACCACCACCACAACGGCGACCCCTCCGCCTCCGTCGCAGAGCCATTCAGTGAATGGTACTTTTGGTCAGCCGCTGGTGGCCTTTGTGACGTCGAATGGATCGCCGGCGGGCGGAGTTGTGGTCACCTTTCAAGCCCCGACCAGCGGAGCTTCGGGCACTTTTGCAGGCAAGCGAGGGACGACCGCGACGGCGACCAGCGAATCGAACGGTCTTGCCACCGCGCCCGCATTTACGGCGAACGGAACAGTCGGAACATATTCAGTGTTGGCTTCAATCACGGCCGCGTCCACGCCCGCAAGCTTTACCATGATCAATACAACCGGCGCACCGGCAACCGTTATTGCAACAGGCGGCGGCGGCCAAAGCACAACAGTTGATTCTCAGTTTGCATCACCACTGACGGTCAAGGTGGTCGATAGCGGCAATAACCCGGTGAGCAGCGCGATCGTTGTTTTTGCCGCACCAGCAACCGGGGCCAGCGGCACTTTTGCCACGCCAAGCGGCACAACCACCAGCAGTACGGTTGTGGTCACCAACGCCAGCGGCCTCGCGGCCTCGAGCACGTTCACGGCCAATAGCATCGCCGGGTCCGACTCCGTGACGGCAACCGTTGCGGGAGTAGCGGCCCCTGTGACGTTCAACTTAACCAACGCGCCCGGTCCGGTTCAGTTTGTTACGGCCATCAGCGGAACTGCGCAGAGCATGGTCGCCGGCAAAACGTTCAATGCGCCGTTTTCGGTCAGCGTAACGGATGGCCAATTGAATCCAATTTCCGGCGCCACGGTGACGTTTAGCGCGCCCACCACCGGACCAAGCGGTACGTTCGATGTCACCGGGAATATTACCAGCTCTGCGACCGCAACCACCAACGCGAGCGGGATCGCGACCCTGACTGCGCCGTTTACGGCCAATGACACGGCAGGTCCGTATTTCGTAACTGCGACGGTATCTCAGACCCAGACGACGACCTTCAGCATGAATAATTGGCCGGTAGGCTCCTTGTTTTACTCCTATTGTCTGAGTGGACAAGAGGCAATTGGGTCTGAAAGTTATTACGCTCTCACCGGATCGGTGGTTGTGGACCCTGCCGGCCAAGTATTGGCGGGAGAGCAAGACTATAACGACGGAAGTGAAATTACGTCGCCGCAGCCCTCAGGAGATACGATCACAGGCGGAACGTTGACTGTGAACAGCTCGACGCAGAAGGGCACTCTGGTCCTCGATACGAACAATCTCAACCTCGGTCCCAATGGATCGGGAGAGATCACGCTTGCCTTGCAATTTGTGAACTCCAATCATGCTCTGGTCATTGAGTTTGACGGAGCGGCAACCTCCAGCGGAAACCTCGATGTCCAGTCGCTTCCGAGCCCCAGCCTGCAGGGCGGGTTTGCCTTCACGCTTTCCGGAGTAGATCCGTATTTCGAACCTGTCGGCTATGGCGGCATCTTCACCATCAGCAATGGGGGCACGACTTTGCAGAATGGTCTGGTCGATACGAACGACGCCGAAACGGAAGCGCCGGCGGTTCTCGGCCAGGCGTTGAGCGGGACGTTGTCCATCCCCGATACTTTTGGGCGCGGCACGGTTACCAGCACGCTCAATTACGGCGCCGCCTTTAGCTACACCGGTGAGCCGAGCCCGATCGCCATCAACTATTACATCGTTGGGCCGGAAGCCATCAGGATCATCGATGTCGATACGACCGATGCGGCTATCGGCTCGGCATTTGGACAGGGCGCCAGTGCCAACGCTTTCGGTAATGCATCGCTAGGGACTTCGATATTCGCTATCGAAGGCAACTATCTGAACGAATACGGTGTTGCCGGTATGTTCTCCACCAACACGTCGGCGGGAACTTTTTCAGGCGTAGCCGATGATGACGAACTCAGCAACTTCGTTTTGGTGTCTGACGTCGCAATCTCCTCTGGCGCTTACTCGATTGCCGGCAGTGGATACGGGAGCTTCACCATCCCCGTCCAGGCCCTGGGAGATGTGAGCACCCTCGGTCTCTACCTGACGGACCCGAATCTGAACCTGCTCGATCCCAATAATAGCTCCGGCACGGGAGGGGCCCTTCTTCTGGATCTCGATACAATTCTTGCCGGCGGCACGGGCACAATTCTTCCACAGACAGAAACATCCACAACTAGCTTCGCCGGACAGTATGGATTTGGCGCTCAGGTTCAGAACTCGGGTCTGGAATTTGATTTTGTCGGCCCCGGAAGCGTAACCAGCGGAGCTTTCAGCGGAAGCGGGGACCTGAGTGATCCATTCGAATCATTGGGTGAGACCAAGCCCGCGGGTCCAGCGCAGTTCGCCGCCATCCCGCTTCCGGATCCGAATAATCCCGGCCGCTACACGATGCTTTCGACAAACTCCACGCCGAACCCTCTGGTCATTACGATTGCCGGAACCCCCAACGATTTCGACGTGGTCATGTATCAGGCGAATGGCCAGCAGTTGTTCTGGCTCAATGAGGATTTTAGCAGCGTGTTCCTGGGATCGTTTCAGCAATTCGGCTCGTTCACCAGCGCGAGCCAGCAGGAACGCGCACATCCTTTTTGAGCGGCAATGGGTTTTCTTCCCCATCGAAACTCAGCAACCCGTGCGCCCGTTGGACTCAGTCACTCTTGCCCGGTTTCGCGATTGTCGTGCCTGTTGATCAAAGCCGATCTGGTAGCTTCCGGCCGGCGAAATCCCGCGCATTTTATGCGATATGAGAGCATGAACGCATGGGAGTTCTCCGTTCAACTGCCAGATCCCGGCGGCAAAGTCGAGCGATGAGGTTCGTCCTCCTCATTGGAGCCGTGAGCTTTTTTGCCGACTTTGCTTACGAAGGTGCGCGCAGCGTCGCCGGGCCGTATCTTGCTATCTTGGGAGCGAGCGCCACGTTGGTGGGAGTGATTTCGGGCCTGGGAGAACTTCTCGGCTACAGTTTGCGGCTGGTTTCGGGACCGCTGAGCGAGAGAACCGGAAAATTCTGGCCGATCACACTGGTGGGCTACTTCATTCAAATGGGCGCGGTTCCTCTGCTCGCTGTGGCGCCCACCTGGCAGATTGCTGGAATCCTTCTTGTTCTTGAAAGAGTTGGCAAAGCCATCCGCAATCCTCCGCGGGATGAGATGCTCTCCCACGCCGCCGCGCACATGGGCTACGGCTGGGGCTTTGGGCTGCACGAAGCGCTTGACCAATTGGGCGCTCTCGCCGGGCCTCTTGTGATTGCCGCTGTGCTCGCCACTCGCGGAAACTATCGCACAGCTTTCGCCATGCTGGCGATTCCTGCAATCGTGACCCTCGCTTTGATCGTAGTCGCGCGATTGTTGTATCCGCGTCCCGAAGATTTGCAAGCCAAGCTTCCCCATGTCGAAGCGTCTGGATTGCCGCGAATTTTTTGGATTTACTTGGCGGGGGCTGCCTTGGTTGCGGCTGGGTTCGCGGATTTCTCGCTCATTGCCTTTCATTTTCAAAGGGCGGCCATTGTACCCAACGCGTGGGTTCCGATTTTCTATTCTCTTGCTATGGCGGTGAGCGGACTCGGCTCACTGGTGTTCGGAAGGTTGTTTGATCGTTGCGGCCTTTGGATATTGATTCCGTTGACGGCGATTTCGGTGTTGGCGACTCCGTTGGTTTTTCTGGGAGGGTTTGAATCGGCTTTTGCGGGTTCTGCGTTGTGGGGATTTGGAATGGGCGTGCACGAGTCGATCATTCCGGCGGCTGTAGCAACCATGGTGCCGCAGCCGCGAAGACCTTCGGCGTACGGAATGTTTACTGCGGCCTATGGGATTTCCTGGTTTGCTGGCAGCGTCGTGATCGGCCGGCTGTACCAGGTTTCGATCACAGCATTGATTAGCTTTTCGGTGATCACCCAGCTGATGGCGATTCCATTTTTTCTGCGAGCACGGAAGAGTAGTTGAACTGGAACGCGGAAGGATCGGCTGCTGCCCGCCAGGCTTCGTGCCGTAGATTGCGTATTGATGAGCTTCACAAACGGAAGACGAAATCCTGGAAGTTCACAATCAGTCAGCGCGCAACGAAATCGGGCATTTCCTGAAACAAGACAACATCTGTCGGCGGCAAGGGAGAATGGAAAACTCCGAGGAACCGGTTTCTCCAATCACGGCTGCACTGGTTGTGTTGTGTCAACACGACGTTCCCAATCGGACTCGGTGTCGCCGTACGCGACGACGCCACGGAGGGAACTGATGATGCTGATCCAAGCGGCAGGCGGCGAGTCGCCAGGATGCATTCTCCAACATCGTAGCCGGCTATGAAGACGCCGACGATTTATCGCGCAAACGAAACCGCGGCTTAAAGCCCGGAGGCAAACCGCGAGTTGCAAAAGGGAAATCGTCTGGCACGCGAACTTCGATGCGGCCTTCGGGAGTCATCTTATAAGGCTGGCCATCGGGGTCGACCGGAGTGCCAGGCAGGTGTTCAGCCTCGACTAGTTCTGTAATGCTGGTCGGCAAGCGGCCGGTGCGCTTTCCGAAGCGAGTTACGGCTTCCTGCAAATGCTGGACGTCCTCGTCGACCCGCAGTGCGCGCAGATGCTCGATGGCGTTTGCTTTGATTTGCTTGTCCTGCGTGGTCTGGTAGGTCGCCGACCACAACATTCGCGCGGTTTGGTATTCGCCGGCGTGTTGGGCCATTTGAGCGGCAAGGATTTTCAAG
>JASHRB010000303.1 GCA_030037575.1 Candidatus Sulfotelmatobacter sp.
ACTGCGCTTTTTGCCACGGACTGGGCGCGCGTGGCGGCGGCCGCGGCCCGGATTTGACCCGATCCCAGAAACAGCACGCCCACAACGATGCGCAGATGTTTGCGGTCATCAGCAACGGCATCCCCGGCACGGCCATGCCCGCGAACGGAACCAATGGCCAGGGCGTGGGCATGACCGACGAAGAAATCTGGCAGATCATCACCTACCTTCGAGGCCAGGAAGTCAAAGCTCCCCGAACGCCGGTCGGCAATGCCCAACACGGCAAGCAGCTTTTCTACGGCGACGCCAATTGCTCGCTCTGCCACATGGTCGCGGGCCAAGGCGGACGCATTGGGCCCGACCTCACTTCGGTGGGCGGCTCGCGCACAGCGGCAGCCATCATCGACTCCGTGCGCAATCCCAGCCGGCGTCTGGCCTGGGGACTGACGGAGGCCACAAAAGAATTTCCTCAAGAGTACGAAACCGTCATCGGGGTGACGGCGGAGGGAAAACAAATCAAGGGGGTGGCGCTCAATGAAGACAACTTCAGTGTGCAGATCATGGATATGAACGAGCAGATTCACCTGCTGCAGAAAGACAAGCTGCGCTCCTTCCGCAAGAGCCGCGAATCGCTCATGCCCATTTACACTCCCGAGCTGTTGAGCGAGCGGGATCTCGACGACATCGTTGCTTTTCTGATCGGCGTGGGTGGGAAATGAATCGTCCAAGGTGGCTCGAAGTTCTCGGGCTTTGCTTGGCGTTCGCCCTGCCGCCCTGGCGAGCCCATGCGCAAGTCACATTCGATCGCCTGCTCAACTCCGGCAGGGAACCCGAGAACTGGCTGACTTATTCCGGCAGCTACTCCGGTCATCGCTTCAGCTCACTCGGCCAGATCAGCACCCACAACGCGCCCACTCTGGCCGCCAAGTGGGTTTATCAGACCGCCGCCACCGGCAAGCTGGAGACGACTCCGCTGGTGGTCGATGGAATCCTTTACGCGACCGCGCAGGATGACCGAGCCTTCGCCCTCGACGCGCGTAGCGGACGCCCGATCTGGATGTATCAGCACCAGCTACCCGCCGATATTCGTCCCTGCTGCGGGCGGGTGAATCGGGGCCTGGCAATCCTCGGCGACAAGGTTTTTCTCGGCACCCTCGACGCTCACGTGATCGCGCTCGACTCGAAGACCGGCAACCTGATCTGGGATATCGCCGCCGCAGATTATCGCAAGGGATACAGTTTCACCGTCGCCCCGCTCGCCGTGAAGAAGCTCATCGTCATCGGCGTATCCGGCGGCGAGTACGGCGTGCGCGGCTTCATCGACGCCTACGACGCCCACAGCGGCGCCCGCAAGTGGCGCTTTTACACCGTGCCTGGGCCGGGCGAGCCGGGACATGAAACCTGGGAGGGCGATTCCTGGAAAGTCGGCGGCGCCCCGGCCTGGAACACCGGAACGTATGATCCCTCGACCAACCAGATTTTCTGGCCGACCGGAAACCCCTCCCCATCGAATCGCGGTGCCGGCCGCGCCGGAGACAATCTTTACAGCAACTCTCTGCTGGCGCTCGATGCCGATAGCGGCAAGCTGAACTGGCATTTCCAGTTCACCAAACACGACGAGCACGACTGGGATGCCACCCAGATTCCCGTGATGATCGATTTGGACGCAAGGCATCTTATCGCCCAGGCCAACCGCAACGGATTTTTCTACGTTCTTGAGCGCACCACCGGCAAACTGATTTCCGCCAACGCCTACGGCAAGCAGACCTGGAGCAGCAGCAAAGACAGCGAAGGCCGACCCATCGCCGATCCGTCGGCCGCCCCGACGCTTGAGGGTCACACCGTTTGCCCTGGAGCGCTGGGCACAACCAACTTTATGGCGCCCGCGTACGATCCGCAGACGGCATTGTTCTACGTAACCGCGCGCGATCAGTGCGACATTTTCTCGACTGCTCCCCAGCCCTACGAAGCCGGCCACGCCTATTACGGCAGCGCTTATTTTCCTTCCGAGGAGGCGGAGCCGTATCGCGGATTCCTGAAAGCAATCGACCCTAAAACCGGCGCGGTCCGATGGAAGTTCGAGCACACTTCACCCACCTGGTCGGGAGTGCTCTGCACCGCCGGAGGGTTGGTATTTACCGGCGATGCGGAGGGAAATTTCGTCGCCCTGGACGCGGCCAGGGGCAAGCCTCTGTGGCACTTTCAAATGGGAGGTGCGGTCTATGCCGCGCCCATAGCGTTCGCCGTGGAGGGAAAGGAATACATTGCGATTGCGGCCGGCAGCGCTTTGTATGCGTTCGGGTTGCCCTGAGTCACCGCTGGCCTGCGCCACCCGGTTGCGGAAACCGCCTGCACCTTCACCCCGCAGCTAGAAGTTCACAACTACGCCGCTCGACAATCGTAGGTTTCGTTCCTTCGACTCAAAACCCTGAAACAGACCCACGCCCAACGCGTCGCCATAAAATGAATTCAGGTCCACGCTGGTGTGGAACCACTCCAGTTGCCCCACCCGGAAAGCCACGCGCTGAGTAATCTTGTAATCCACGCCGCCGCCGAAAACCATGGTAAAGTCTGTGAAGGACGATCCCGCCGATACCACCGGTACGGGAGTGCCGGTCAGTGGGCCGGCGCTTAGACGGACGTGATTCCAGCCGAACAGAGCGTGGAGATAAGGAACGGCCCGGCTCTTGGCGCGGTAGGAGATCACCGGCCCGGCTAGAATGGTGTAGGAGCTTTCGGTGGGAACATTGCCGACTCCGTCCAAGCCGGTGAACGGCTTCCCGGAATAGCTGCTGAAATCGACCGCGCCGCCCACCCAGCGGCCAAAGTTGTGTTGTAGTTCGGCGCTCCAACTGTTGAAGTTTGTCTGCGGCACCAGCGTCTTTGGATAAATGTGCAGGTCCACATCGAAATTGGTGCCGTTCAATATCCCGATCCCGGCGTGAAAGAACGAATATCCCACAAAAGCCTGCCACTGCGGCACGACCGCGGGCGTAGCCGTTGGCGTCGGCATTGGGGGCGCGGCTTCGGTAGAAGGATTCTGTGCTTGTCCACTCGTCGTGGCCGGAGCTTGAGCGGATTCGGCTTGAGCTGTCGAGCCGGTGGCCGGTTGATTTGCATCGGACGGAGTTTGCGCCCGGGCGCGGGCAGCGCTGAGGAAAAGAAAAATAAAAGTGATGGTTGCGAGTGAGCGAAGGGTCATTTGCATGATCCATTTGAGATTACGCATTAAGCCCTGCTTCCTGCAAATCGCCCGCGGAGGCCGGAGAGCCGCCCGAGTTTCGTGAAAACCGGTGAGAACACTAAACTTGCGCGGCGGGATGCACCGGTTCTTCGTAAATTTTGCGTAAAAGTTTGTTAAGAAAGTTCGTTTGGGCCGCTTTTGTTTGACTGCACCGCAAGCATCGACTAATCTGCGATTACACCGGAAAGGAGGTGGTCGAATGACAAGTTCTGACAGTAATGGTTGTGGGAGTCTAAGACCAGGTGAGGTGGCTGCGACTTAGAGCTGGTTGCTCTAAGCGGGGCTTTTGGCGTCAATCTGATCGCGGCGCCGGAAGCGACAGCCCGCACGCTAGCCGGTGAGTAGGATGAAGCGGCTGCGTTGGTCGCGCAGCGCTTCGGTTGACGGGTTCGCAAGTTTCGCTTGAACGCCCGCAGCCTTCAGTCCAGGCCCGGGAGTTGCCGATAGAGGCCACGTAGAGTGACCACCTCTTGGTCAATCCCAAACAGTCCACCGGACGGCTCGCAAGTTTACTTGCGAGCCGTTTGCTTTGTGCGCCTGGGAAAGTCTCATCGGTTCCGGTGTCCATCCCCTTCACATCTGGCGCTCAGCGCGCGATTCGCAGTATTCTTCTTTTCGTGAATCTGGAACAATCCGCCGAGCGTTTACGGCTCAAGAAAACCTATGCTGCGATGACCGATGT
>JASHRB010000304.1 GCA_030037575.1 Candidatus Sulfotelmatobacter sp.
GGTCGACCCGCCGCCCACTTCTGTGCAGCCCACCGAGAGTCGTTATGTCGAACAGCTTTTCGAGGTCTATTCAGAAAAGCTGAAGAAGCAGCTCAACGAGCCTGGTCAATTATCCGGACATCCCGAGCTTCAAAAACATTTCAACCGTTCACGCGAACTTTTCTATCACGCTGAGTCGCTCAGAAATTTCCCCCGTGATAGCGTTGATCCTGGGGCATTCGACGAAATCCAGAAGGAGATTTATCACGGAGTCATTGACACCTACGGAATGGATTACACGAATGGGTACACACGTCTTTCGGCAACACTGGCGCAAGCTGCCCAGCTTTCTCCGAATTGCAACGCACTCTGCATTCGCGTTCAAACACAAGACAAGCAGGGCCTGTGTCATCATCTGGCGAATGACAATTCTCTGGTCTGGGTGAAAAAGGATGTCTGAGGGCACACCAACATTCAACAGCCCGATTGAAACAGGAGTGCGTGCGCTCATTCTTCTCGCGGAAGCCTATCCCCAAGGGCTCGATCTGCAACGCATCCTTGAGTATGACTACATGATGGTTCACACGGGAGATTTCGAAAACGGACCGCCCAGCATTCATCCCGCGCTTCCGCTGCGCTCCGGAGAATTGCTCGTGCGCAGGGAACTCATAGAACGTGGCTTGATGCTCATGATCAGTCGCGCTCTCGTTGCGCGGCAAGCGACCGAGCAAGGTTTCATATTCCGTGCCCTCGACGATGCCGGGCCCTTTCTCGACTCACTCACAGCGGAATACATAAATGACTTGCGGAACCGCGCTGCTTGGGTTGTAGAGCGCTTCGGAGCCACTAGCGATCAGGACATTCGCATACTGCTCAGTCAGATTTATGATCAATGGTCCCGCGAGTTTCAAATCCCTGAGCAGCCAGGGCTGTTTTAATGGCATTTAAAGCAATCCAGTTTCGGTTTATTCGCTTCCTTGGCCCCCACAAGGAGCCGGCGGAATTCAAATTCACGTCCGGGCTGAATGTGCTTTGGGGTTCGAGCGATACGGGAAAGACATTTCTCGTCAATGCCCTCGATTACATGCTGGGCGCGGGAGAACCCCTTAAGGACATCCCGCAACGTGTCGGGTATGACCGCGTGCTCCTAGGCCTGAATGTTTCAGGCGCGGATTACACTCTTTATCGCAGCGTTGAAAAAGGGGCATTTTATCGGTACGAAGGCCTCCATTTTGACAAACCGGATAATCCCAAAGCTGGAACAAAACTCTCCGCCGGCCACAACGCGAAGGATTACAAAAATCTTTCCCATTGGCTTCTAAAGGAGATCGGCCTCGATAAGAAAACAATTCTTTACAGCAAAGAGAAAGGTGAAACGAAGTCACTCGGCTTCCGTGCGCTCGCTCATCTTTGCCTGATCGCATATCCACGCATCACTACCGACAAATCTCCTCTTCTCAGCGACAGTTGGACGGAGCACACAAGAGACTATGGTGTTTTTCGGCTTCTGCTCACGGGCGTTGATGATTCCTCTCTTGTTGCCGAACCAGAGGATGCCAAGCCGGGCATTTCGAAGCCAATGCTTCGGCCCGACGCGCTCGCGCAGGTGATCAGCGATTATGAGGACGATCTAGCGAGGCTAACGGAAAAACCCTCGACTATCGAAGCGCAGCAAGATGCCATCCGCGGCGAGATGGCCAATTTAGCGAAAACTATGAGCGTCATGGAGGGCAAGCTTACAAAGACCAGCGCCCAACGCAAGGAAATCTACGATCGCTATCAGGTGGTGACAGCTCGCTCTAATGAAATAACCGAATTACTGGATCGCTTCAAGTTGCTGGACGCCCAATACACCAACGACATTAAACGACTGGTTGCCATTCAAGAATCAGGTCAACTTTTTGTGCTTCGAGATCCGACGCAGTGCCCATTGTGCGGGGCGCTTCCGGCAAATCAGATTCACGATGCAGCATGCGACGGCAATGTCACGACCGTCACAACTGCCGCTGCCGCGGAGATTTCCAAGATTAAGATTCTCCAAACCGAACTTCAGGGCACCGTTTCTGCCCTTAAAGAGGAGCGCTCCCAAATTACCGGCGAGAGAAAAACGCTACAAGCCGATTTTTACGAATATAAGGAGCAGATTGAAACCGCCCTATCGCCAGACTTTGAAAGCGCCAGGAAGCGCTATAAGGAATTGGCTGACCAACGCGCGAACCTTGAGCAGGCGGATATTCTCTATAAACGAATTAAAGCGCTTCGCAAACGCCTTGATGAGCCCACACCTGCTGCTCCTCCAAAACCGGCAGAAGTTGAAGACGATGAGACAGAGGTCGATCAATATATCTCTAAAAGCACGTTGGCGAATTTCTCAAGGACGGTGGAAGACATCCTTAACGCCTGGCATTTTCCAAACGCCACCAATGTCTATTTCGACGTATCAACCCGCGACCTCGTGATTGGGGGGCAACCACGCGGCAGCCGTGGCGCCGGATACTGTGCCATAACCTACTCGGCCTTCATCACGGGCCTATTCGAATACTGCCGCTCCAGGAGCATGCCGCACCCCGGCTTCGTCGTTCTCGATTCGCCGTTGATCGCCTACAAAGAGCCAACCGACGAAAACATGCAAATCACAGGTACTGATCTAAAGCAACGGTTTTACGAACATCTTCAATCGTTCGCGGAAGAGCAGCAAATATTCATCGTGGACAATACTGAGCCGCCAGCGGACTTTCAGGCGATGGCAACCCACTTTACGAAGAATCCGGACATACCGCGGTACGGCCTCTTTCCGCCTCTGCAATCAAACCAAGGAAAGGTCTGATCCCGCGGTGAAACCCCTAAAGCTCATCCCAATAAACTACCGTTGACCATCTGGCCTTACGGCGCTACTAGGGCGCTGCAAGTCTTTTGTTGTTCTCCCTAATGGTTTCGAATCCCACTCCAAGTTGATTGATCTGCGCTGCAATAAAGAGGGCACCACTTCGGCGGAATTAAGCCGGCTGACTGTTTGAATGCTAAGTCCATGAGGAGCACGTGGTGTTAAAAAAGGCTGAACTCAACGGCACGTTGATTCAGACCACAACAACGGAGGCTCCTCGAGGAATATGTATTACATCGGACTGGATGTGCACAAGAAGACCATCAGCTACTGCGTCAAGGATGCGAGCGGTCTCATTTGCCAAGAAGGAAAAGTGGGCGCGACCCGCTGGGAACTAGACATCTGGCTCAAGACTCTTCCACAACCCTGGACAGTGGCGATGGAAGCTACGATCTTCACCGGCTGGATCTACGATCATTTGAAGCCACACGCAGCGGCTGCGAAGGTCGCTCATCCGCTAATGTTGCGGGCGATCGCGGCGGCAAAAAAGAAGAACGACAGCATCGATGCCGCCAAGATCGCGGACTGCCTGCGCTGCGATTTTC
>JASHRB010000305.1 GCA_030037575.1 Candidatus Sulfotelmatobacter sp.
GTTCCTCCGAAATATGCGTGCAGGCCGAGAATCTCCTCCACATCCAGTGCGTCCGAGACGATGATCAGTTTTTCCCGCGGATCGCGCCCCCGCGCCTTGAGCCACTCGATGTATTCATCGCCCGCAATGTAAGGATCCTTGCTGTCGATGCGCTGCCCGGTCCAATCGGCCACCCAATCCGGCGCACCCTCCAGAAATTGCGTTGTCCCAAATGTATCCGGCAGCATCACGCGCAGCGCGCCGTCATAGGTCTTCTGCCACAACCTGAGAACCTCATATTGCGAAGCTTTCAGCGCCTCGTCATTGGGAGCGAGCGCCGCCATTACCATGGGGATCTCGTGCGCGTTGGTTCCAATCGCCTCCAGATCGTGCTTATGCGCGAGAAACGCATTCGAAGTGCCGATGAAGCTCTCCCCCAGGTTCGCGGCCATGGCCTCCACCACATATTCCTGCCACAGAAAACTGTGCCGCCGGCGTGTCCCAAAATCTCCCACCTTCAAATGCGGCACGCCCCGCAAGCGTTCGATTTTGTTCCACAGTTTGGTCTTCGCTCTTGCGTAGAGAATGTCCAGGCCAAATTCGCTCAACCGCTTCAGGTTCGCTCTGGTCCGCAGTTCATTGATGATGGAAAGCGAATACAACTCCCACATCGTGGTTGCCGTCCACAGTCCGTCGAAGGTGAGGTGGAAGCGGCCATCCCTCTGCGAAAGTTCGTACTCCGACAGCCGGAAATCGTGCTCGAGCCACTCTAAAAATGCAGGTTCAAAAATCCCCCGCCGCCCATAAAACGTGTTGCCCGCCAGCCACACCAGTTCGGATTTGCGGAAGCGGCGGCTACGGGCGTGATCAAGTTGCGCGACCAGTTCGTCGTGCCGAAACGTGTCAATCGGGCCGTCAGACCGGCTGAAGACAGAAAAGGTCACGCTCGTTTTGGGAAAGTTTTTCCAGATAAACTGCAACATCAGCAGCTTGTAGAAGTCGGTATCCAGCAGGGATCGAGTGACCGGGTCGAGTTCCCAGTTGTGATTGTGCGCGCGCTCGGCGAAGTTGACGATCATGCCTTTTCTATCCTCGTATGAGCGCCGCGGGAAAAGCAAATTCGTAGCCTTGTCGGCACCCAATACGGGCGACGTCCACAAAAAAACGCTTCGCGATCTCCGCGGCCATCAGCGTGCTTTTGCAGTCAAAAGCTTGAACCGCAAAGATCGCCGAAGTGCCGCAAAAAACGCGAAGCCAAACTGCAACCGCCAGGGCAAGACTACGGTCCCTGCGTCGAATGCAACACGCGGAAGGCACTTCCTCCGTTCGACCATACCAGCAGCAGGGCATCCTGCCCGGCGGGCACGTTCGACAGTGCTTCCTTCAGTTCCGCTTCATTCCGAACCTTGCGCCGGTTCACTTCCAAAATCACATCTCCTTGCTGCAATCCGGCATTGTCCGCGGCGCTTCCCGGTTGAACTCGCTCGACCACCGCGCCCTGAACGTCGCTCGGCACCTGCAACTGCCCACGCACGTCCGGAGTCAGGTCGCCGATGCCCATGCCCCAGCGGGCTTTGCCCTGGCCTTCGGCGTTGCCCGCGCTTTCACCGGCGCCTTTGTCGATACTTTCCAGCGTCACGGGCACGCTCATGCTCTTGCCGTTGCGCTCGAACTCGACCGTGATCTTCGTCCCAGGTTGCTTCTGGCCAACCGTCACCTGCAGTTCGCCGGCATCGTTCACTTTCTGACCGTCGATCGCGGTAATCACGTCTCCGATCTGCAATCCCGCCTTTGCCCCCGGCGAATCAACGTCTACTTGACTGATCACCGCTCCCGTGGCGGTGGATTGATCAAAGAACTTTGCGTTCTCCGGCGTCACGTCTGAAACCGTGATTCCGATGCGGCCGTGGCTGACCTTGCCGTCGCGAATCAGGGTTTCCACCGTGGGCCGGGCAATCTGGGCGGGAATCGCGAATCCCATACCCGAGAAGGACCCCGAAGGCGAAATCAAGAATGTGTTGATTCCAATCACTTCGCCGCGAGCGTCAACCAGCGGTCCGCCCGAATTGCCGGGATTAATCGCCGCGTCCGTCTGGATGAACTCGCCGGGTTTGCGCGGATCCCCATCGGGATTCGGACGATTGAGCGCGCTCACGATTCCTCGCGTCACCGTAAAGCGAAATCCATATGGATTGCCGAAAGCCAGCACCGTTTCGCCGGGCCGAACTTCCTTTGAATCGCCCCAGGGCACGCTGGCGAGATCGGTCGCGTCAACCTTGATCACAGCCAAATCCGTCAGCGGATCCGTGCCAATCAACTTCGCTTTCATGACCCGACGATTGCTCGTGGTGACGCGAATGTCCGTTGCTCCTTCGACCACGTGATTATTGGTAACGATGTATCCATCGGGCGAAATGACAACGCCGCTGCCAAGGCCGTGCTCGATCTGCGGCTCTTGTCGAGTGTGCGGGCCGAAGAACCGCCCAAATCCGCCGCCGAACGGACCGTTCTGCCCGAAGAACTGCTGCATATCCTGCGGCAGTTGCTCGCCGGCCATGTCAGGCTTGGTTTGCGCTTCGACGGTGACGTTAACCACGGCGGGGGTAACCCGCGCCGCGAGCGTTTCCATGGCTCGATCGAGCGCCAGCAGCGCGCTCACGCTGTCGGAATCGAGCGGCGCCGCCGCCGGAGCGATTGCTGCAGCGCGCGCGGCTGCCGGTCTTGCGAATTCATAGGTTGCGAACGATCCGGCCAACGCCAGTGCGAGCACTGGCACGATGAGCCGGCGCGTCCATTTGTTCGAGCAGGATTTCTCAAACCAGGTTCTTACATTCATGTTCATTTCTCTCCTTGAATCTTGCGCCATTTAAGGTTTGTGCGACATGCGAAAATCCGCGCTTTAACTAATTAATTAGTTATGGGCAGCAAAAAAATTTCGGGCGTGACTTCTCCTTTGACTAGATCTTTTTAGGAATTGCGTTTCCGGTCGAGCGCTTCGTCGGCTGCAGCAAGGTCAAATGCCACACTTCGATCGCGTAGGACGGCGCACCGTCAGTGCTCGTGATACGGCTTTCAACCACGAAGAGAACGGTCTCGATCGGGATGGCCGGCATCACGCGCGAATTCGTGAGCTGCATAGGCGGCTCGAAAAAATGGTTCTGCGCAAAAACCGTATCCGGTTTGTTTTTGATTTGCGCGGGATGAGAGCTTCGATGTGCAGCCGTATTTTTCCCCCCTGCAGCCTGCAACGACTGATTTGGTGCGACAACCTTCGCGCCAGTAACAAACGATGCAGCCGTCACCCGGACATTTCCATACGGCGCCACCCGTACTTCTTTCGCCAGGGATTGGCCATCCTGGAAAGCGATTAACTGCGGCTGCTTCGCGCCGAGCAGAGCACAAAAAGACACGAAGCCCGCCAATGGCACCGCGATTTTCCACAGCTGCGCTTTCTTTCTCGGCCGGTTCGCATCGAGAATTTGCGCCACCCGCATCGAAGTCTGTCTAACCCGCCCAAACGCAGCCTGGGCCAGCGCTAGCGTCCGCCGCACCAAAGTTTTTTCGGCCATGCGCTGCAGGCATTCCGCGTAGGCGCGCGGCCGTGCGGTCTCCGCAATCACGGCGTCGTCGCACGCCATCTCCCGCTCCAGAGAAATTTTCTTCTCGATCCACCACACCGCCGGATGGAAGAAAAACAGTGCCTTCACCACTTGCTGCGCCAGGTTTGTCCAGTCGTCGCGCCGCCGCAGATGCGCCAATTCGTGCAACAGAATTTGTCTCAGCTCGTCGGAAGAAAGTTCTTCCCGCATCCATTCGGGAATCACCACGACCGGATCGATCAGCCCGATCGCCGCTGGAACCTGCACGCGCTCGGAAGTGCATAGTGAAATGCAGCGCCTCTCCGGTCCACGCTGCAAAGCGTCGCGCACGCTTGCATTGAGTCCATCCCGATCGACTCGAACAAAACTCTTCCTCAATGTGTGCAGGCGCCACAACCCTTCTCCGATCCTTGCTAAAAACCAGCTCGCAATGACCGCCCAAATCCCAAAGACATAAACCGCCCATTCGCCTGGCAGGGTGATCACCGCGCGGCCGATTCCACTTCCCGGGTTTCCTTCGTGGGGCGCGAACAAATCGCTGGCCAGCGGTGTGGCGGCAATCGCCATCAACGCGCAAAACCACACCACGAACCGCGTGGCCGAACTCTGGCTCTTCGACAAGCGCGATACCAACGCGGCAAACAGGGCGATCAGCGCGCCTTCCCACAGGCAATCGACGATTCGCCCCGCCGAAATCTGGGCAATCGGTTCCATCAACGGAAATGCCGTCATCGCTCGCTCTTGCTCCCTTCGAGCAGTTGCCGCACCCGTTCGAGTTCTTCGGCGTCAATGCCCTTATCTTCCAGAATGTTCAGCACCAGCAGTTCGTGGGAGTTGCCAAAAAAACGGCTTACCAGCCGGCTCACCTCCGACCTCGTCGCATTCTCCCGGTCAACCTGCGCTGTGTAAACGTGCGCGCGCTTGTCCTTGTCGTGCTTCACGTATCCTTTTTTCTCCAGAATGCGCACGATGGTGAGGACGGAGTTGTAGGCCAATGCCGGCTTCGGCGGCAGCGCCTGCAAGACCTCATGCACAGTCGCCGGCCCCTTCTGCCAAAGTACCTTCATGATGCGCAACTCGGCTTCCGTCAGAGTTGTGGACCTGCTCCGGGCCAATTAGCCTCCCTTACCTCGCTGCGTGCCGGCCTGCTTTGTAAGACGAGCCAGGCGAGGAAACGTCAACTAAGTAATTAGTTGCATACAGGCTGGGTCCGCGTTGCCCGGCGCGAGAGGAGTCTTTGCTTCGCGTAAGTTCTTAAGATTTCTGCTGTTAGTGGATCTCCGCCGGCTTTACGGGCCTCGGCCATGCGATGGGTCGGCCGACGTCGCCAGATCCAAATCCACCGGCATGCCCTGCATGCCGGCTCTATCCAGGTAGCAGTTGCCATTGCCCGCGTAGTTCGAACAGCCGCCGGCCACGTCTTTGCGTTGCGGTGACTGTGCATACTGCCATATTTCTGCAAAGCTCACGCCGCCTTGTGCTGGGCTGGCACGCCCTGCAAAAGCGCATCCCGGTGACGGCGGGCAAGCGTCGTTGACGGTCCAATAGACAATGTGCCTTGCCCCGTCATTCGCGCGAATGTCTTCGGCGGTTACGACCTGGTTATCATCCGGCGCCGGAATGCCCGAACAGTAAATGCCGGCGCGAAATCCGGCCTCGGTAACACCGTCGACCCAGGCGTAGATGTAGGCCTTCTGCTCGGGCAACATGCGGCCGCCTTGTTCTTGATCGAGAAAGACGACGGTCTGCGCGGGAAATCCCTCGCGGCGCAGGGCGGATGCGGCGGCCTGCGCGTCAGATTTGCCAAGTGCTGTTGCGCGAGCCACCGATTTTAGTTGAACGTACAAGCGCCCGTTGAAGAGCACGAGAAACCCGAAGCCGGCGGACTCAACGGCGGCACGGTGCCCGCGCCAACTGTTTGTTTTCTCACCCGGAGGATTGTTCAGCCAGAAGCCAGCGTAAGAAAAAGTCTGGCGCAGAGTTTTGAGGTTGGCATCGCCGGGATAGTCGTTGCGATCGAAGCCGAAATAGGAACGCACCTGCGCTTGCAGCGACGCGCACAGAGCGCTAAGCACCACCAAGCGCGTGAATCTCATCCACTGATCTTACTTGCTGCTCCGCCACTTCGCCGCGGCGCGTCCAGAAATAGACGGCGAAAGCTCCAATCGTCAGCACCAGCCCGCATCCGAATTCGGTCGTGATGTAGAGTGCTTTGCCCACCGGCACCGTCATCCGATCAAAAATCGCCTGGATAAAAAGATTGTGGCTGGCATGCAAAATCGCCGCCGGCCACAGACTGCCAGACTTCAGCCGCAGCCAACCCAGAATGTAAGCATCGGCGATCACCATCAGCGTAAAGCAAGTCAGCGCAAAGGCTGGCTGCGTGCCCGCGTTGTAGTCGGCAAGAAGCAATCCGGGATAATGCCATAGTGCCCAGATGCACCCGCTGATCAGGCAGCCCAATGTGAAGTCGAATTGCCGCACCAGACCCGGAAGAAGAAATCCGCGCCAGCCAATTTCCTCTCCGAGCGCTCGCGCCGTGCTGCTGATCACGCCTAACACCGCATAAAGAGGAATCGCGATAAACAGTGCAGTCGCTCTCGGCGAATCGGGAAATCCAAAAGCCTTTCCCACAGGATCGGCGAAGCGCGAGAAATCGCATGAACCGGAAATGGCCAGCCAGGTGACGACGTAAACCGGCAGCGCATACAGGATCGGAATCACATACGCCCACGCTTGATATCGCGCGGGACGCCAGCTCCAGCCGAGCGTGGCCAAGTCGATCTTCAGCAAAGCGCAAGTGGCGAATGCCGCAAACGCCGGGCACCACATCAGCATCGAGACCACTAATCCGTTGCCCACGCCCAGGTGCTTGCTGTGAATGACGAGCAGATACGGCAGGCTGGAGAAAGCGAATACCAGCAGCAGGAAGGCGAGGATTTGCTGCGCAAGCGGTCGCATGTCACGGAAATGTTAACACCGCATGTCAACCCTCACTAACCTGACGGACCACCGAAGGGGGATAGCCTTGCCTAGCCGCCGATGTGCACCATCGTGCGCGAAGCGGGCACGAAATCCGGCTCGCCGATATGATGCCGCTCTTCCTTTTTCTGCACTACACCCCGTATGAAATCGGCCAAGTCTTCATCGCTGGCGCCGCGCTGCATTTCTGCGTGCAGGTCATGGTCCCGCACAGAAAACAAGCATGTGCGAATTTTGCCGTCACTGGTGATGCGGATGCGGCTGCAATGTCCGCAGAACGGATGCGAGACCGGTGCGATGATACCAATCTCGCCGATGCCGTCATCGAAGCGATAACGGCGCGCAGTTTCCGAGCGCGCGTGGGGAATTTCGACCAGCGGCCGGTACTCGGCCATGCGCGAC
>JASHRB010000306.1 GCA_030037575.1 Candidatus Sulfotelmatobacter sp.
CTGGTGGCTCAGCCTGTCCATTCCGCCTCCGCGATGGAGTAGGGCTTTGACCATTGTGCGAGAGCCGTTCTCAGAGGCATATTCTCAAGGGCAAAATGCGGATCGCAATCGTCTCCGACATTCGTGTGCTTTCGGCAAGGGTGCGTGACTAGAGTAGGCGGAGCCTGATAAGTTCTCAGTCGCATAGAGCTGTCCGCGCATTCAAGAAATGCACAGAAATCGAGAAAATGTCTGCACAGTTCCTACACAGCCTAAAATAAGCTATTTATCTCTCAAAAAATCAGTGATTTCTAAAAATCTACTCACCCGCTCAGAATGACGCCGCTGGTGAATTACAGCACGGCGGTTTCGTGAATCAGGCGGTTTTCGGCGAAGCGCGAGAGACTTAGCAAGGATGCGTCGATCAAATCGGTTTTGCCGGTGAGCATCAGATCGCTCAGAATCTTGCCGGTGGCGGGAGCGTGCATTACGCCGTGTCCGCTGAAGCCGTTGGCCAGAAAAAATCCCGGCACGCCGGGCGCTTCGCCGAGAATGGGGTGATGGTCCGGCGTCATTTCATACAGCCCCGCCCAGGCGCATTTGGGATTCACCGGGAGATTGGCGAAGCACGGCACTCGGTCGGCCGCGTGCGTAAGAATTTTCTCGACAAAGCCGGGATCGAAATCGGTTTTGAAACCCGGAGTTTCTTCCGGATCGTTCCACGCCAGTAAAAACCCGCGGGCTTCGGGGCGAAAGTGAAATCCGTTTGACATGTCGATGATCATGGGGGCGGTGTGGGGAAATTCATCGAAAGGCTCGCTGGGAACCAGCATGCGGCGCAGCGGTTCGACCGGCAGGTCGACGCCCACAAGCTTGGCTATCTCGGCTGCCCAGGCGCCGGCGCAGTTGACGACCTTGCGGGTGGCGACCGAACCGCGCGCGGTTTCGACGGAGGAGATTCCGGCCGCGTCACGCTTCAGACCGCTCACCTCGGTGTTCTTCCACAGCGTCGCGCCGTGCTCGGCGGCCCAGGACATGAATCCGTTCATGGCGCTGTAGGGATCGACGAAACCGTCGGTCGAGCAGAAGCTTCCGCCGACGATGTCGTCGCTGCGCAGTTGCGGAAACAGGGCGGCGATTTCGCCGCCCTGCAGCAGGTGAACGTTTTTCAGGCCAAGCTTGACTTGCTCGGCGTAGTTGGCGCGCAGATACGCCATTTGCTTTTCGTTGGTGGCGCAGAACAGATAGCCTTGCGCGCGATAGTCGCAGGGCTTGCCGAGCCGCTGTTCAAAGCTGGCATAAAAAGGAATGGCATAAAGCGACATCTGAATGCTGACGGAAGTGGAAAATTGGGCGCGCACTCCGCCCATGCTTTTGCCGGTAGAACCTTTGCCCTGCGCCGATTCCCGCTCAATGACCAGCACGTTGCGGCAGCCCTGCGCAGTCAGGTGGTAGGCGATGCCGGAGCCGACGATTCCGGCACCAATGATGACGACGTCTGCAGTGTGCATGGCCGGGGCGAATTCAGCATTCTAGCGCAGTCGACGGGCCGGGCAGAGTAGAGGCTTTGCGGCAACGAGCTGTTTTGCGCGGGCTGTGCTCAACGAATTCCCTCCCCACGGTTTCCTCTCGCCCCCGAAACAAGGGCCGCGGCATGACAGGCTGTCAGCACGGATCGCAATGCAGGACCATCAAACGTCATTGGCCAGGGAAATTCATGGAGGATAACCAGGCTCACCGAAGGACATGTACCCTCGCATTTTGCCGCGCTTTCCGATGTGACCTGCCATCCACCTCGGTAACTTGCTGCGATTACCCGGCCGGCCTAGTCTGGCAATATGCCCCTGCGCTGCCTCTTATTCACCACCGAGGAGGCCATGGTTGAACCGATCTGGCAGGCGCTCGCACGGCTGGGAGTCGAAGGCGAGCACTGCAAGAATCCCGTGGATGCGGTGGAGCGCGTCACCACGCAACTGTTCCAGATTGTCATCACCGACTGGCAAGACCAGCCGGAAGCGGCATTTCTGCTAAAAACGGCGCGCGATCTGAAGGCCGCGGCCAGGCCGTTGACCCTGGCGATCGTGGGCGAGGAAAGTCGATCGTTTGCACTGCAGGCGGGAGCAAATTCGGTTCTGCTGAAGCCGCTGCGACCGGAGCAAGTGGGAGACACGCTGAGCACGGCGTGCCAGCTGCTGCAGTCAAAGATTCAACCTTCAACGGCCAAGACAGCGCATCCGGCGGTGCCGGGCGGGAGCGGAGCGCCGAGCGCGGGCGTGGCAGCTTCGGGGATTTCGAGCGCGGGGACGGGCACGGCCGCGGCACCGGCGGCGATGGTGCAGGGGCCGGAAAAACTGCGGGCAGGAGAGTTTTTGCAATCGTCGGGACCGACGCCCGGAGCCCAGTTCGACACGGAAAGCGAAGTGGCCCGGTCGCTGGACGTTGCACCCGCAGCGGTTAATCCGCTGACCGAATTGGAGCCGATGGCGGCGGCGGTGCAGGAAAATCCCGCGGCGAAGCCTGATCCAAAAGAAGCGCAAAAAGATGCTTTGAGCGGATGGGCAGCCTTGCAGGCGCGGCTGACCAGTGCGAGACCGGCAGCAACGGAAGAGGCGCCGGCGAAAAATGATCTTGTGGGATATGCGGGGCCCCCGGCTTGTGCGCCAGAAGCAGCGGCAGCGGTGGCGGAAGAAGAGACGACGCGGCGGGTTCCGGCGCAGAAGATTGAGCCCAAGGCCGATCTCCACCATCGGCAGCCGGAAGAATTTGAGGAAAGCCCCGAGGTCCGGCGGGCGGCTCACCCGCAGAGAGCGAAACGCATGGCCGTTGCTCTGCTGGCTGCCACAGCAGTGCTTCTGGCGGCCATCCCGCGGACGAGGCAGATCATGCAGATGCTTTACCATCACGGCTTGCGGGAGACGATTCGCTGGCTGAATCCTCCACCGGCACCGTTGCCCCAGACGGTGACCGCGCATGACAGCTTTGGCCAGCCTGACGACGAATACAAGCTGCCAGCGGTGGGAAATATACCGGATGCGACTACCGACCCGTCGCAGATTCAGGTTCTGCCGGTGGTTGACCCGACCGCGAAGGTGAAACCATCGGACGCGAACGGCCAGACGCAGGCGACTGCCGGACCGACATTGATGCCGGGCGAGCAGGCCGCGGGCAGTGTTCAGAACGCGGCCGCGGATCAAAACGCGCCCGGGGCGGGTCACGGCGCTCAGACGCCTCAAAATCAACCTGCGATTCAGGTGAAAGAGCAAGCAGCGCCGACGGCCGGGAACGCTTCGGCGGCGGCGGTGGCCATTCCAACGACCACACCGGTCGCGACCGTCGCTCAATCTCCGCCGGGACAGCAGGCGGTGGCAGAGCCTGCGCGTCAGCCCAATCCGCAACCAGCCGCGCCTATGCCCGCGGCTGCACCCAATCCAGCCCCAGCTTCGCGGCCGGCTTCGGCATCGCAGCTTGCCGGCATACCGGCCAGCTTGAGATCCCAGGTTGCCTCCAGCACGCCGGATATGAGCGGGACGAAACCGGCTGATGTCGCCACCTCATCGATCGAGCCGGTGACCCTGACTGAGGCAGCGGTGCGTCAGCTGCTGACCCAGCCGGTTGAACCGGAATATCCGGCGGCGGCAAAAGCAAGCGGGCTCGCGGGCAGCGTGGTTTTAGAGGTATCAATTGCGCCGGATGGTTCGGTGCAGGATGCAAAATTTTTGCAGGGATCGTTCATTTTTGCCCGCGCGGCGATCGATGCGGTCAAGCAATGGCGGTTCAAGCCTTATGCGATGAACGGCCGGGCGGTTGCGGTCGAAAGTGTGATCACCCTGAACTTCAAGCCGCCGGCCTCGTAGGCGGTGGTGATGAAGGATTGGTTAACGATCGCAAGGACAAATCCGAAGGTCCCTCGACTGCGCTGCAAAGCCGAAAAGCAGGCAATTCTGCGCCCCGGGATAACACCCATCGACTTGATCAGCAGCGCGCAGAAGCGGGAAACACCCTTTGGACAATGAAGTATAATGAGAGCAGTTGTCGCCGCACGCAATGTCGGTCCGGAAGAAGACTTTTGATGTCCATGAAAATTAAAGCCGCAGTCCTGATTTCGTCTTTTGCCGTGTTGTCGTTTGTGGTGATTGGTTCGATGGGTGGCGTTCACGCGTCGTCGAACGACGGCTCCTACCGGCAAATACAGGTTTACACCGAAGTGTTGTCGCGCGTGGAAAACGAGTATGTAATCGATCCGGACATTCCCAAGGTCACGGATGGGGCGCTGCACGGATTGGTCGAGTCGCTGGACGCCAATTCGAGTTATCTGTCGCCGGAAGCCTACAAAACTTTCAAGCAACACGGGGGGGAAGGAAAGGGCGAAATCGGGGCGACGATTTCAAAGCGATACGGGTATGCCGATGTGGTTTCGGTTCTGCCGGGTTCGCCGGCGGAAAAGGCGGGAATCGAAGCGACCGACATTTTTGAGTCGATTGAAGGGCAGAGCACGCGCGACATGTCGCTGCCGGAGATTCGCGAAGCTTTGGCGGGCGTTCCCGGATCGACGGTGAATGTCTCGGTGGTGCGGGCGCGGCGGGCTGAGCCGCAGAAGATGTCGATCACGCGCGAGATCGTGAACATTCCGCCGGTTTCGGACAAAATGCTCGAGGATGGCGTCGGGTACGTGAAGGCCGACGCTCTGACCAAGGGCAAGGCCCAGGAGATCGCTGCGAAAATCAAGGCGCTCGAAAAGTCTGGCGCGAAGAAACTGCTGCTCGATCTGCGCAACGCTTCCGAGGGCGATGAAAGCGAAGGTATTGCAACCGCAAACCTTTTCCTGAATCACGGAACCATCACTTACTTGCAGGGGCAAAAATTCGCACGCCAGGCGTTTAATGCAGATCCGGCAAAGGCGATCACGTCGCTTCCGCTGGCGGTGTTGGTAAACAAGGGAACCGCGGGAGCGGCCGAGATTGTGGCCGCGGCAATTTTGGAAAACGCGCGCGGAGACGTTGTGGGCGACAAGACTTTCGGCGACGGCTCGGTGCAGAAGACGATTC
>JASHRB010000307.1 GCA_030037575.1 Candidatus Sulfotelmatobacter sp.
TCGCACGTTAGTCGTAAAACCCGACGGCGAGGCTTGGGTGAACACGACCGGCAATCCCGGCATGGCAACCGGGGGGACGGGGGACATCCTCACGGGCATGGTTGCGGGAATGATTGCCCAGCATCCGGAGAATGCTTTTGCGGCCCTATTGGCTGCGGTGCATCTGCACGGGCTTTGCGGCGACGTGATGTCGGAATCCATGGGCGAGCATTCTCTGATCGCAACCGACCTGCTCAGGGGATTGCCGGAGGCATTTCGGCGTGCGCAAGTCGGAGCGACCGAGACGGCCATCCGTTGGCGATGAATGTTTTCATCAAAGTGAGAACCGTGCTGTCCGTTCGGACATTAATCAATTGGTAACCAATGCGATGTGGTTGATGCCTTGAGGGTTGTTTCGCTGAAAACCAGCATGAGGCGCAGGACTCGGCTTCTGCTTCCGTAATCTGTTACTCGGCTGCAGCGAATGCCATAGTGCGGCCATCCTATGACTCACTTCCCTCAACCGCACTCCTCGCGGCGCGCGGTTCGGGTCCAGCTTGGGGATTCCGTTCCGGCTGCGATTCGATTAGAAGATGGACGCCGCACAAAAGCCAAACTGCAAACCATTTCTTCGACCGGCGGGCTGCTCGATTTGCCCTGCTCACTGGAGAAGGGCGACTTCGTGGAGGTTGCATTTCACACCCAATCCGGCCCGGTACACGGGATGGCGGAGCTGCTCACTCCCACCCAGAAGGGCAAAGGCGGAGTGTTGCAACCGTTCCGCTTTGTCGCGCTCGAGGATGACGACCATCGCCGCCTCCGCACGTCGCTTGACCATGTCGCGGACCGCAGTCTGCTCGGCCTGAAATCGGCCCGTCTCAACCTGTCGCGAACCATCTAATCGCTCTCGTTATACTGATCGTTGGCCTGTGCCGGTCGTGTTTGCAGGTCGCTTGTCGAACGGCGCGCCGGCCCCGAGAGATGATTCGCGAGATCACCACAAACTCACCCGAGGAAACGATTGCCTTCGGGCGCACCTTGGCTGAACTGCTCACTCCGCCCAAGCTGGTATTGCTGCGCGGCGATCTCGGCGCTGGAAAAACCACGCTGGTAAAAGGAATCGCCGCCGCCTTCGACGCCGCAAACGAAGAAGATGTTACCAGCCCGACCTTCACCCTGATACACGAGTATCGCGGGCCACGCGCCAACCTCTATCATATCGACCTTTACCGCGTCGATACGCAGCGCGAGCTCGACAGCCTTGCGCTCGATGATCTGCGCTCAGAAAAAAGCATTCTACTGATTGAGTGGGGAGAAAAATTCGCCTGTTTCGCGCGCGAAAGGGAGGTAGAGATTTCGCTCGAACGTGACGGCGAAGGCGGCCGCAAGATTAGACTGGTGGGATAGGTTTTCCGAATAGACGCTAAAACGAAAAGTGGCGACGAAGCGGGAGGTAAACGGATTTCACCAGGATGAAGAAAAGCCTTCCATGGCGGACCTGGTTTGTGGCCGCGAGCGACACGCGCTACAACCCGCCATGACAAAACTATCCCTGGGTCATCACGTTCCACAATGGGTTCCTATCCCTTAGGAAAAATTCTCTACTTTACTTGTTTTTCAAAGGCTACCGGACGTGCATGTTGCACTGTCATGATCCGTTCTGCCGCGTTTTGAACATGGAGCTACTTACAGTTTTACTGCATTTAACTCGTAGCCGACCTCGTGCGGCAGGAAGTCGCTGAGGGATGATTTTGCACGTGTCGCCATCGATGTGCGTCCCCGGATTCTCTCGCCTGAGGGGTTCGTCTAAGTCTTCCGCTGGGTTGCTGATGGCATAGAGATTCCCTTTTACGTCGGCCAAACAAATCGGTTCTCTCCTTGCGCGGCGATCTTGTGCGACAGAGCTGGGGTCAATGGAATTGTCCGCTGACGATGTCATCGTCGGAGAGAGCCGTCCTGGAGATGCTGGATGAGGTGCCGGAGCGGAAGACGTTTCACCAGGCGGACATGCTTATGGAGGGGCTGCGCAACCTAAGCCCTCGGAAGCTTCAGACGCTGCTCGTCGACTGTCGCAGCGTAAAGGTGAAGCGGCTGTTTTTCTGGTTCGCGGAACCACATAACCATGCTTGGCTGCCAAGAGTGGATCGCCATGATATAGACCTAGGACGCGGCAAGCGGATGCTGGTCCGCGGTGGCAAACTGGACTCGAAGTTCAATATCACCGTTGCGGAGAATCTCAGTGCCGCTGGCTGAGAACTACAGGCGCCAAGGTGCTTTGCCAATCAAGGTGGTTCCGTTTGTCGCGGCAGAGAAGTGTTTTGCGTTGAAGGGTGGAACTGCGATCAATCTTTTTGTCCGTAACATGCCTTGCCTTCCCGTTGATCTTGATTTAACGTACCTGCCCGTGGCGGACCACCAGAAGTCACCGACCGAGATTGATGCTGCGCTGCGGCGCATTGCCGATGCCATCGCGACGGAGATTCCGGGGTCATCGGTAGAGCGGTAGAGCGGAGCGCTCCGAAGCGGGAGAAACGCATCACGAAATTGATGGTGCGGGCCAACGATGCGCAGATCAAGATCGAAGTCACACCCGTTCTGCGCGGATGCGTTTACGAGCCCGCTTTGCGATCTGTGACGGCCCGCGTGGAGGATGCGTTCGGCTTCGCGGAAATGCAGGTCGTGTCGTTTGCGGATCTTTATGGCGGCAACATCGCTGCGGCTCTAGAATCCCATAATGTTGTAACCGCAATCGACGTAAATCACTTCCCCGGTGATGCCGCTGCTGGCGTCGGAAGCAAGAAATACTCCCGTCGATCCGACTTCGGTGACTTCCACACTGCGCCCCAACGGTGCATGTTCGGCGTGTCCTTTGAACATGTCGCCGAAGCCTGCGATACCGCGCGCCGCCAGCGTCTTGATCGGTCCCGCCGAAATTGCGTTTACGCGGATTTTTTTCTTGCCCAGCTCGAAAGCCAAATAACGCACCGTGCACTCCAGTCCGGCCTTGGCCACGGCCATCACGTTGTAGCGGGGCACGACCTTTTCCGACGCGTAATAGGTCATCGTCATCATTGAGCCGCCATCTTCCATGAGCGGCGCCGCCGCCCGCGCCACGGCGACGAACGAGTACACGCTCACCTCCATGGCAAGGCGAAACCCGTCGCGCGAAGTGTTGATGAAGTCGCCCTTGAGTTCCTCGGCCGGCGCAAAGGCGACAGAATGAACCAGCGTGTGCAGCTTGCCGTGGCGTTGCTTAAGCGTGGCGAAGAGGCGCTCAATTTCGTCGTCCTTGGTCACGTCGCACATGTAGGCTTCCGCGCCGGGCAGGGAAAGAATGAGGTCTCTTGCTTCCTGCTCCAGGCGCTCGTTCTGGTAGGTGACGGCCAGCTTCATTCCGGCCGCCTGAAGTCCCTGCGCGATCGACCAGGCGATCGAGCGCTTGTTCGCCACTCCGAATACCACCCCGTTACGGCCTTGCAGATCAGAAGACATGCTTGCTCCTTGGAACCGAAGAGGATATCAGCGGGAGGCTGCGAATGGCTACGAAGCCCACTTAGAGTTTCAATCTGGTATCCTACTTCGTCGTGAGGATGATCTGGTGGTTCTTTATTCTGGGCGTGAGTACGCTGGTTGTGGTGTGTGTGGCCATCGCTCTGTACGTCCGGTTGAGGCGCCATTTGCGGGCTGCACATGCGGCAGCGAAGGAAGCTGCTCACGAATAAGAGACGGAACCAGTGATAGCATCGGGGAATAAGTTGCGCTTCTGATTTTGGGAGATCCGCATGGAACGACCGACCCGCGAAAACGCTGCCAGCCTTCGGCCAAGAGCAATCGCTTCTGAAACCTCGCGGCAGATTGCGGTCGTGGTTGGCGCGAGCTTGTTCGTCGCACTGTGCGCCCGGGTCACGGTGCCGCTGCCGTTTACTCCCGTGCCGCTTACGGTGGAGAACTTCGGCGTGCTGCTGGTGGGGCTGATGTTGGGCGGCCGGCGGGGCTTTGCCGCGCTCATGCTCTACTTGGCGGAAGGCGCGATTGGATTGCCCGTCTTCAATCCCAGCGGTCCCGGGGGATGGGGGCAGTTGTTCGGGGTGACGGGGGGATTCTTGCTGGCTTATCCGCTCGTCGCTTGGCTGGCCGGCTGGGTGATGGAGTCCGGCCGCAAGAGCTTTGCCCGAGCTGCCTTCGGAGGGCTTCTCGGCGAAATTCTGCTTTTTGCCGGAGGCCTGGGCTGGCTGGCCTTTCTGACGCATTCTGTCTCGCAAGCTTTCCGCTGGGGGCTTTATGGGTTCGTGTTTGCGGAAATCATCAAGGTCATGCTGGCAGCCGCGATGGCGGCACGATGGTACAGGCGCGGAAGCGCAGCCTAACCGAGCAACCTCGGAAACAGATGGGGAGTTGAGATGATGGTCGTTTCAGAACAAGAAGCAAAAATTTCGGGCTATAATCCTTCGACACAGACGCGCGAGATCACCATCGCGCACAGCCCGGATTCCGATGATGCGTTCATGTTTTACGGTCTGGCTTGCGGCAAACTCGACACCTGCGGCTTAAAGGTCAACCAGGTGCTTAAAGACATCCAGTCGCTCAACATCGAT
>JASHRB010000308.1 GCA_030037575.1 Candidatus Sulfotelmatobacter sp.
TCGTATCACCGCGCAAATCATACTTCCCCGGCTTGGCCACCTGTCCATCAGCGATGAAGTAGGGCTTGTCGAACTCCTTCATCGTAATGGAGATCACCGGGTTGGTGAGAATTTTTGCGTAGTCGGCACGAATGGCGTCCATCAATTCAGGGGTGGTCAACCCAGACGCCCGGATATCGTGAACCTCTCGCAGATTGATGAAGCCGTCGGGCTGCACCGTTACGGTCTGATTCAATTCCGGAGTGTAGTCAAATGCGAGATCAAAGCTATCTCCGGGACGAAGCACATAGCGAGCGCTGCGATGCGAAAACGTGGGAGCGTTTGCGCCTGCAGGTTCCGGAACCTTCGTGGCGGGAAGGGATGTGGTTGCGTCTTGAGCTCGGATGAGTCTCCCCGGCGTCAGGATGATCAAGGCCATCCATGCAATTGTCAGAATCTTCACCGCTCTCATCGGCACTCCTTCGAGCTCGAGATACAGCTTCGCCCCGTCACTCACATCAAGAGATTTTTATTGCTTTTCCACGCGTTACTTCCGGACCCACCTACTCGAAAATCAATCTGCCCAACCCATCTCATGGCAGCTATGAGCGTCAGAACATGCATTTCACAATCAGGATGTCGTCGCCTTTGAGGTGCCACCACCTGGAGGCGCCGTGCTCGCAACGAAAACTGCCGTCAGCCTCATGAAGTGAACTCGCCCCGGAATTTCCAGGAGCAGTTGGGGAAACGCTAAACTACAGCTGAATGAGGGATTTAACCAAGATCCTTAACAGAACGTTTAACCTTCCGAATTGCACTGACGTTAGCCTATTTTGCATACACGGTCAAGAGGGTCTTTTGTCTCTTTGTGCAGGGGAACTTTGCCTTGTTCCTGCCTGCAAAACCAAGCGAACAAAAGTGTAGACAGTCGGCCCGTTCGCCATCAGTTCTCACAGCTTCGCCTTCTGAGTCACACTTTATGACTCAAAAAAACCCAACAAAATCCCACCGGCAGTCCCGAGCGGCTAAGGGTTCCTGCCTAAGCTACGAATGAATGTTAGTGGGGGAGCGAGTTTGTCTGAAGACTGATCACAGGGGAAATTCAGGCCCCCAAATCGTTAAAAAGATTCTTGCAGTTGTGCAAAAAGCGTGCAAGTGGTCAAAAGTGAAGAGAAAAAAGACCCCATCATCCGATTGGGCCGATTCGGGGCATGTGTACCGGCCAGCCAAGGTTTGCACTACGGCCACAAGGGCGTAACACCCAGCCCGCCCTCTTCGCGGTCGGTCAAATCATGCGGACTGGTCCCTCCATCGGTTCCTGAAGAGGGTGTCAAGTTGTGTAACAAAGTGCTGACATTGCTGATATTGCCGTAGCCAGCTTGGATCGCCTGGAGTAAAGTATTTTGGATGAGTGTTGCAAAAATGAATACGGGAAAAACGCCGGCAGAAAAATCCGGCCGCAATGGCGCCGCCCCAATGGAAAAAAAGCCAGCCGCTCGAGTAGGCGGAGTGCAGTGTCTGCGTTGCCATGCTGAGCTCGACAGTTATGTCTTTACTAAGCTTTCGTTTGCGCCCTATTCCAATTCAGCCGGAAACGTTGTTCTTGAGTGCAGCCGCTGCGGCCACATTGAATTTATGTCGCAAAGCAGTCCGCTGCTAAGCAGACTGAACGCGAAGCCGCTCGCTGTCGGCGACGGTGATTAGCGCGGTCACAGCGTCACCGACCGAAGCTCTCTCAAGAAGCGTAGGCCAGTTCCTTCGCCCGTTGCGTGGCTTTCACCACCGCTTTGATTAAGGTCACACGCAGTTTTCCCTCCTCGAGTTCCATCAATCCATCCACGGTGCATCCCGCGGGGGTGGTGACCGAATCCTTCAAAAGCGCAGGATGATCTCCCGTATCGAGCACCACGCGCGCCGCGCCCAAAGTAGTTTGGGCGGCGAGCAGAGTGGCGACGTCACGAGGCAGTCCGACTTTAACCCCGGCTTCCGCCAGCGATTCCAGAATGATGTAAATGTAAGCCGGGCCGCTGGCCGACAGACCGGTCACTGCGTCCATATGTTTCTCATCCACGACCACGGTGCGGCCGACGACGTTGAACATGGTGGTGGCCAGTTCAACGTGCTTGGCCGTAGCATGCGCTCCTCGGGCGATCGCGGTCATCCCCGATCCCACGAAGCACGGCGTATTCGGCATCGCGCGAATGACCGGAATATCGCCGCCGAGGGCTTTCTCGATCAAACTGTTCGGCACAGATGCGGCCACGGAAATTACCAGTTGGCGCGCCGACAAACGTCCGCGCAGTTGCGACGCCACTTCTTCCACCACCTGCGGCTTTACTGCGATGAGAATTATATCGACACCTTCTACGGCATTTCGGTTATTGGTGCCCACGCTGACCCCTAACTTCCTGCCCAGCGCTTTTGCCCGATCCTCGTGCGCGACCGTGGCCTGCGTGTGTTTAGGCGAAAGCAGTCCGGTTTTCAACAACGCCTCTAGGAGAATTCCTCCCATCTTGCCGGCGCCCAGAACAGCCACTTTTTTCCCGGAAAGTGCATTCGAAGTTCCTTTATTGCTCACGCAATCCTCGGTTGTGCTATTGGATTTTTGCAGCTGCGGTTAAGGTGTCGCTCGCGCCAAATCCAGATCGTGAACCTTCTGCTCCCATTGCCACGCCGTTTGCACAATGTCGTGCAGAGACCGCTTCGCTTTCCAGCCGAGCGCGGCCTGCGCACGGGAGGGGTCCGCAATCAACTCGGGCGGATCTCCGGAACGGCGCCCGCCTATGCGTTGCGGCACTTTTTTTGCGCTGACCTTTTCGATCGCGGCGATTACCTCCCGCACCGAATCGCCCCGGCCGGTTCCAAGATTGTATTGCACAGCCATGTCGCCGCGATCAAGGTGCTGAAGCGCAAGCACATGCGCTTCGGCAAGGTCGCTCACGTGAATGTAGTCGCGAATACATGAGCCGTCGGCTGTAGGATAATCAGTTCCAAAAATTTCCAGCGCACTTCGTTCTCCGGTAATTGCCTTCAGGGCGCAGGGAATCAAGTGGGTTTCCGGATGGTGAATCTCGCCGATGGTTCCGCTCTCATCCGCTCCGGCGGCGTTGAAATACCGCAGGCTCACCGACCGCAACCCGTAGGCGTGGGCATATCCTTCGAGCGCATTCTCCAGAAAAAGCTTCGATGTTCCATAAGGGTTAACTGGATGCCGCGGCATGTCTTCAGTAATCGGAATCTTTGCCGGGATGCCGTACACAGCGCAGGTGGAAGAGAAGATGAGTTTGCGCACACCCGCATCGACAATCGCGTCCAGGAGGGTTAATCCGTTGCGCACATTGTTGTGAAAATATTTCCGAGGGTTCTGCGCGCT
>JASHRB010000309.1 GCA_030037575.1 Candidatus Sulfotelmatobacter sp.
GTGGAGAGAGTTGGAGCGGATGGAAGAATGTCCTGAAAAATTTCGGCCCGCACACGCACGCCGGTTCCCGCCATTTGCATGATCGCACGGAATGTTCCCATGCGGAGCCCGGCGAGCAAAGACATGCCGACCATGCCTTCCTTGCCGATGATGCCGACTTCGACGCTGCGGCCGTCGCGGCTGAGCGCCACTAACGAGGTCATGCCAGCATTCAAGAAATAAGTGAATTCGATTTTCTGGGTGGGCTCCTCGAGGATTTCGTATTGCGGCAAGTCGACCGGCTCGAGGTGAGGGCGGAACAGGTTGTATTCCTTATCGGGCAACGAACATAAGATCACGTTGCTGACCGCTTTTCCGTTGGCGTTGGAGCGCGTACACCCCCGCACCGGAGCGAACTTATTGAATGTTCCTTTTGTGAATTTTTTGGCGATGACGTCTTCCTTCACCAAGCTGTTCATGCAAATTTGGATGCACGGCGCACACTCGATCTCCTGCAGGGAAATCGGCAGTTTTCACCTAATCGTCACCCATTTTGCCTCGCATATTAGGGGAGAAACTTTGGAGAAAACCTTCGTGTTTCCGGTAAAGAAATCCAAGCCGTGGGCCCCTTTGCGTCTTCTCAGTCCGAGCAAAACGAGAGGCCGAGGTTCTTGCCGGCGGCAGCAAGAACCCAGATCCCGCGCTTGGCTCGGAATGACAGAAAGAGCCTACTAACCTGTGTCCAACCAAACTTGCTTTCCACAAGACCCGACCACGCAAGACCATGAAATCCGGCTAAGCTTCGTTGTGTTCAGGGACATCGTTGCGAAGATTTTGGTCATTGGCTGACAGAACGCGGTTTAATTCCTCAACTAGGTCCCGGAATTTCTGTTGATTCTGCTCGGCGGCAATGCGCAAGCAGAGATCGTGAATAACATCGCTCTTAGCCTTTTCCATGGTGAAAGCAGAATTGTTACAACATTCGGGTTTTGCAGTATGTTCGCTGTCGAACGCTAACCGCGGTGGCGGCGCTCAAGGTTAGGGCGAGCGTCGGCCAATTGGCGGACGCGCCGGGTGTGGTCGCACAGGGCGGCGGTGAGTTTTTGGAGGATGGAGTTGAGTTCGGCGGGGTCGGCGGCAGCTACCGCATCGGCGCAGAGTTTGCGAATGCGGTCTTCCAGGCGGCGCGCCCGGGAATAGTCGCTGAGGCAACTGCTTAGCAGCGGGCTGAGGACGGACCGGGGACTATTCATCACTTTAGCTTATGGGCTCTACGCTTCCGATTCGCGCTGGGCCAACCTTTGAGTCTCTGCACAGACCGCGCGGGGAACAATCGGGGGAAGACTGTAGGGGTAGCGGTGAGGTGCGCCTCACAGTGATTACGCTAGTGATGCCTACGCGTATGTGGGATCATCGTAGGGCGCCGTACCCTTCCCTTTTGCCTTCGAGAAAAAGAACGGTTCCCAGCGACTCCTGTGAGGGATGTTCGTAGCCATAGGTGAAACCGAGATTGTCCGTATTCGGACAGCCTTCGACGGTACCGCAAGAGCAAGTCATGCCGGGATAAGGCAATATCCTGCCGGGCACGATCGCAATTTCACGATTGAGCTGCTGTTGATGACACCGAGTGGGAGGGGAGCGCGCCGGCCAAGCGCGGCAACCACAAGCAATGCAGTCATGGCAAAAGCCCCGCTCAATAAGAGAAATAGCCGATTTCGCATGACAAGATTGTCTATCACTTTCACGGTAACGGAAAGCAAGAAACCGGCGGAGATTTCGGACCCAGAGGGTCGTAAGGCCTTTTAGCCCGCAAGGATGAGACTGGGCTACGCTAGCTTCCTTCCTAACGCTGTTCAGGGTGGGCAGGAATTCTTCGGCTCGCCCGCGCTTGCGCTCGCTTAGAATGACGCCTGCTCGGGATTCGCTTATTCGCTTCCGCCGCGGCGCTGAAAACGCTGCGCTGCCGAAGGCCGCGTTCTCACCATAGCAAAAACCGCGAGGGTGTGGCTACCTATGGCGGATGCGGAAGTGGTTCCTCCCGGACTGGTGGTCGCTTACACCTGAGTTATGCACACTTGAGACCGTTCTGAGATGAGAGCGGCCGACGTTTCCGTGAGGCCCAATGATGTACGCCAGCAAGTCATTGAAAATACAGGACAATCTGTGCATAGAATTTTATGCACAAAAGTGTGAACGAGATAGCATACGCGAAAGGCGCATTTTTATTGGGTTTCCCGATAAGTTCGCAAAACCGGCATTCTATGCGGGTCTCGTGAGCCTTGATTTTACTGGAGATAACCGCCGTGGTGCCCCTCAACGTTCAAATCAGTGCAGTGATTGCTACTCAACTCAGAAAAGCGTGCATAAGTCAGGTTACACGTAGCTTTTTTTCTTCCAAAAATCCCAGTCTTCGCGAACGACTTTAAGCATGGCCTCGGCGGCGTGGTGCAGCCACTTGGGTTTCTGCTTGCTCAGGTGATGGAGGATCGATTTGCGGGCCAAGGGTGTGCCGAGATGGATGTTGGCAGTTTCCCATCCCATGGCGTGGAGCAGGCGAAGTTCGGTATCGGGGCGGCGCAAGGAAGCGAGTTCGATACGCGAGCAGTGCGGGCCGAGACGGCGAACGATCCAGCGGCCGCGAAGCTGAACGAAGGGATCGGGACAACGAACGGCGCGGTTGATGATGGTTTGGTAAAGAATTTCGGCTGGGCCGGGATCTTTGGGGGCTTGGAGGCTTTCAGCCCAGCAAGCGGAGGATGGAACGAGAGCTTTGGCTTCACGGGCGATGCGCCCCCCGTGCCAATCGGCAATGGCAACGTAGCGGGCGTGTCCAAGACTGCCGAGTCCGGCGGTGCGGTGGGCGAGGCGATACCGGATGCCCGAACCGGGCATGAGATGTTCGATGGCGTCGATGGCGCTGATGGGAGCTTCAGACTTGAGCGTAGGAAGCGAATCCATGCGCTCCCAGAAATGGACGGGATCGCGCAGCTCGCCTTCGGCGATGCCGCGCAGCCACTTGTGCTTCTCGCCCAAGACGAAGGCTTGGCCCTTTTTGTTGAGGCATTCGCGATAGCCTTCGAGGAGTGTAACGCAGATATCTTCCCGCTTAACGGGAAGGCCTCCGGCTTCGACCGCGAGGTGCGCGCTGACGGCGAGGCGGACGAGATCGATGGTGTAGGCCATGGGCCAGGCTTCGTCGAAGTCGTTGACGCCCCAGATGAGGCGGCCCTCGATGTCGCGCCAGGTGCCGAAATTCTCGACGTGAAGGTCGCCAACGGCGAGAACTTTTGGAGCTTGGGCAAGATCGGCACAGATTTCAGGCCAGAGCTGCACCCAGCGGTAGTGGGTGGCGCGGAAGAAGGGAAAGATTTCCGCCTTCATGCGCTGGTGCTTGAGGCGGAGATCTTTTTTGTCGAGACGGGTGCGCTGCCCGAGCCATAGTTCGAATTCGCGCGTGGCTTTAACGACGTTCATGCGGGCAACGATAGAGGCGGGAAGAATGGGAAGTCAAACCGCGGTTTTGTGACCAGGGCCAATGCGGCGCGGCGGGTTCAACTATTTTGCGGCGAGCGGTGTAAACCCGGCCCAATCTTGATCCAGCCGCACCCAATAGCGATCGTGCGGGGGGTGGGAACACAGCGGCGTGCTGCTGCTGCAGCGCGTGCAGTTTGTCAGAGAGGCACGTGATGGCGGGAGCTATGCCGGCAAGCAGAGGAATTCGAGGCGGAAATTCACACCTATGACCGAAGGAGGGCCGGCAGCGACGTGGAAAACGTCATGCACATGCGTGACGGCGGTCACCGCAGAGAAAACGCTGGCGTGTCACAATATGGGCAATAGGACCAGTCTTACTAGTATTGATTCCTTAATAATGTACCAATAAGACTCTAAACAACCGAAAGCGTTTCCAGCTTGTACTTCCAGCGGAAGACGACCGGTTCTTCATTGACCTCGCACAGGTACATTTCGAGGCGGGTTTTTAGCTCCTTCTTGGACTTCACCCGGATCCCGCGCAGCAAAGTTCGCGCCATTTTCCCGAAGAAAGACTCGATCAGGTTCAGCCAAGAACCATGCGTGGGCGTGAAGATAAATTCGAAGCGGTTGGGCACGGTGGCCAGAAAGATCCGGGTCTCTCGAGAGACATGCGCGGAGTGGTTGTCCAGGACCAGGCGAATACGAGCGTCCGACGGATAATGAACGTCGGCCAGGCGCAGGAATTCGATGAATTCCGCACTGCGATGGCGGTCCCGCACCAACCCCAACACCTCTGCGCTCCACAGATCAATGCCCGCCAACAAGGACAGCGTGCCGTGGCGCACGTACTCGTGATCGCGGCCCACCCTCTGGTGCCTGCCGGGCACCGGCGGCAGGTCTCGAGCCGTGTTCTCCAAGGCCTGAATTCCCAGCTTCTCGTCGTAGGAGAGCACCGCCGTCAACTCCGCCGGAACGCCCGCTTTGTGCCAGAGCTCCACTTGCCGGTATACGTGCAGCACTTGCTTCATCTTGGTGTCGAACTCGGCGTCACGCCGCCCGAGAGAGTACTCAATCTTGTGCGGTTGCACGGGCTGAGCGCTCAGAATCTTAGACACGGTTCCGCGCGCCAAATGCTGCAAGCTCGGATGTCCGGCGGCGACACCATGCTTGCGTACATGCTTGGCCAACAGGCGCGTCGTCCACAATTCCTGCGCGTAGCCCAGATGCTTCGGTTTTTGGCGGGCTAAAGCCACCACCCAGGCCCGTGCTTCGGCACTCAAAACCGGGCGCCGGCCTCGTCCCGGCAGGTCTTGCAGCGCTCCGCGTACTCCCAATTCGAGAGCTTTGGCAATGCAGCGTTCGACGCGCGGACGGTTGGTTCGCAACGCGGCGGCAATTCCGGAAACCGTCTCGCCCTGGTAATAGCGCAGCAGAATCTCCGCCCGCTCCACTCGCCCGGCAGCTTCCGAGCGCGACTGCGACCATTGTCGCAGCCACGTCACCTCTACTTGGGGCAATTTCAGTTTCGACCGTCTACTGACGAAGGGCATGGCCATGACCTCCCAAGAATGGGATGTCATAAGCCTACACCACAACTGATGGTATTGATATATTATTTTGGAATCACACCACTAGTTGAGATAGCCCGGTCCCGACCCATAACCCCAGACGGCGGGGACCGAGCGCGCTACTCAACTTGACAAAAAGTGGAGCTTGACGAGATCCCTCGGTCGTTGCCAAGAAGGCGAGTGTTCGGGATGATGCTGCACCTCCGCTAGTTTGTGTCCTTCCTGACACGGTGTGTCGTTGGCGACACACGATCGAGACCGGGTTCACAACTAAGCATTGCTCCTGCAATGCGTCTGGATTGGTGTGGGGGGTGCAGTGTGTTCAATCGCTGTCGCAACGCGGGAGGGAGTTATGCAGTTGGCGATCACATTCATTGCGGTGGTGGCGGGCCTGATTCTTTCGTTGGCGGTAGCGCTGGTGACAGAAGAACTGATCTTTGGGCAGATCATGCGGACGTTCTTTCATCGGCAGACGATGAGCCACAAGTAGCGAACCTGGGGCGGCAGAACATTGTCGCCGAGGCGAGGCGAATCGCATTCGCGTAACATCAGTCGCCGCGGCGGAGCGGTGGCAGAGCGAAGCGGCGATTCGGAGGGGAGTCCGCTGCTGACTAATTAAGAGCGTGGCCGAGAGACTTTCAGATAAATAGCGGATCAGGATGGTTCCGGCGGATGGGAAATACTTTTTCACGAACGGCGTGCTTCGCGATATGAACATGGCCAACCAAGCCGAGCAGGCGGAAAAGCAATCGCGGTAGTACCGCCGAAGGCATTCACAAGGCCGCGCGTGAGTGGTGAGATAGGATGCAGGTTTCGTCTCAAGCGCAACGTTCATGTTGCGGAGGCGTCAGCAGTTCGTGGTGGAAAGAACGGGGCCATGACGTTTCGACGCAAATTGATGGCCGAGTTCTCGCTGGTGGTGTTTGTCTCGGTGGCGGGAGTGGCGTTGCTGGTGTCGGCGGTGACTCGGCACGTTTTTGAGCGCAATGAAGAGGAGCGCGCGTCGGCATTGGTGACGCAATTTCGCCGAGAGTTCAACCGCCAGGGTGAGATTGTTGCGGCGCGGGTTGAGGCGATTGCGGCGTCAGATGCGATGAACCGCATGGCGTTGGCGTTAAACCGCATGCCAGCGGATGCCGGACCTTATTTCGAACTCGCGAAAACCACGGCGGAAAATGATCAGCTGGACTTTCTCGAATTCGTAGAGGGCGACGGAACGATTGTTTCCTCTGCCCAGGTGCCGGAGAAATTTGCGTCTGCAGAAGGTTCGATGGCAAGCGTGGTCTCCGCTGCGAACCAGGGGGCGTTTCTCAAGCAAGAGCAGTTGCAGGATCGCTCGGAACTGGGCCTGTTTGCGGTGCGCGCGACGAGAGCGGGCGAGCATTCCGTGTATGTGATTGGCGGGCGCAGGCTCGATAAAACTTTTCTTTCCTCGCTCGACATGCCAACCGGCATGAGGGTTCTGCTTTATCAAAATCGAGGCAATGGATTCTCGGCGGAATCGATTGTTGATCCAGCATCGCCTTCTGCGGCGAATTCGCATCCGGCAAATAAATTAGAGCCGATTGTCGATGCGGTGTTGCGCTCGAAAGAGGAGTTGACGCAGCGCGTCGACTGGTCGAGCGATGCGGCGGAAAATGAGGACTTTCACGCGATTCCGCTCATGGGCGGACCGGCCGGTGGGCAGCGGTCGCTTCTCGCAATTCTGCTGATCGGCAAATCGCGGCGAACCTATGTCGACCTGATGCGGCATATTCGTTCGGTGGCGATCCTGGTGGGCGGAAGCGCGATCGCGCTGGCGATTCTGTTGAGCAGTTGGACGGCAGCGCGGGTGACGCGTCCGGTGGAAAAGCTAGCGAATGCGGCCCAGGAAGTCGCCGCGGGAAATTGGAATACTTATGTGGAAGTGAACGGCGCAGACGAACTGGGGCAACTCGGCGATACTTTCAATCGCATGACCACCGAGCTCCTCGGGCAAAAAGAGCGGCTGGTGCAGGCCGAGCGGGTTGCAGCCTGGCGCGAGCTGGCGCGACGGCTGGCGCATGAGTTGAAGAATCCGCTTTTTCCGCTGCAACTGACGGTGGAGAACCTGATTCGGGCACGACGGCAGGAGCCCAAAGAATTTGAAGATATCCTCCGCGAAAGCTCCCGAACCCTGCTGGCCGAAATTGCGAACCTGAAGGAGATTATTGCGAAGTTCAGCGATTTTTCGACGATGCCGCCGCCGCAGTTAAAGGCGGTGCAGGTGAATGACGTGGTACGCGGCGTGATGCAGCTATTTCAAACCCAGCTCGAGGCTCCAGGGCAGGCGAAGATTATGTGCGCGATGACGCTACAAGCGCGCGAGCTAGTACTGGCGGACGCGGAGTTGTTGCATCGGGCGATTTCCAATCTTGTGCTGAATGCGATGGAAGCGATGCCCCAAGGCGGAAAGCTCACCCTGCGCACTCGCGATGAAGGCGAAAACGTGCTGGTGGAGGTTGCGGACACGGGAGTGGGGCTGGCACCGGAAGAGTGCGAGAAAATATTCACTCCTTATTATACGAGCAAGCGGCACGGCACCGGATTGGGGCTGGCGATTGTGCAATCGATTGTAAGCGACCATGGCGGGCGAATTCGCGTGCAGAGCGAAGTCGCGCGCGGGGCCACGTTTGTGATTGAGTTGGCGAGGAAAGAGAGTGGGTGATGGCTTGCCCAGTTTGATACAGAAGCGAACCAAGCAGGTGATGATTGCGTCGCAAAGAACGCGACCCTTGGCTCGGCTCGCCCCGGTCCTTCGCCGCGCCAAGAATGCGCACTCAGGCTGACAGGCGAACTGCGATCCGGTATACGAATGGGATGTGGCGTTGGAGGACGGTTGGCGAAGAAAGGACACTTGCTGATTGTGGATGACGAAGCGAACACGCTGGCCTCGCTGGCGCGGGCGTTCCGCCTGGCGGGGCATGAGGCAACGGTATGCGATCAGGCGGCGAAGGCGATTGAACTGGTGAAAGCGCAGAATTTCGATTTGATTCTCTCTGACGTGGTGATGCCGGGGAAAGGCGGGCTGGCGCTTCTGGAAGATCTGAAGGCGATGGGCGTAGCGACGCCGGTGGTGGTGATGTCCGGGCAGGGAGACATTGAAACTGCGGTGCGAGCAACGCGGCTGGGTGCACTGGATTTTCTGGAGAAGCCGATCTCCACGGAAAAACTTTTGTTGACGGTTGAGAATGCGCTGAAGCTGCAAAGACTGGAAAGCGAAAACCGGCAGCTCAGGCAACGCCTGGGCAAGCACGAAATCGTTTGGAAGGGCGTGGCTATGCAGCGCGTGATGGCACAAGTCGAACGCGTGGCGGCAAGTGAGACGCGAGTTTGCATTCTCGGGGAGACAGGCACGGGAAAAGAGCTCGTTGCCCGCACCATTCATGAGCAGAGCGCGCGGAACGCGGGGCCGTTCATAACTTTGAATTGCGCCGCGGTACCGGCGGAGTTGATTGAGTCCGAACTCTTTGGCCACGAAAAAGGCTCGTTCACTGGCGCGGCGGCGAGGCATGTGGGAAAGTTTGAGCAAGCGGATCATGGGACGATTTTTCTCGACGAGATTGGGGACATGCCGTTGGCCATGCAGGCGAAGCTGCTGCGTGTGTTGGAAGAAGGCGAAGTGGAGCGGATCGGCGGCGATAAACCGGTGACCGTGAATGCGAGAGCGGTGGTGGCGACGCATCGCGATCTCGAAACCCGGGTGCGCGAGCAAAAATTCCGGCAGGACCTATTTCATCGGATTTATGTTTTTCCGCTGCGGTTGCCCCCGTTGCGAGATCGAGGCGAAGATATTCCGGCGCTGGTGCAGCATTTTGCCGCGCAGGTGGTCGCGCAGAATGGATGGAAGTCGATTACGTTTCAAGAAGATGCGATCGCTGCGTTGCAATCTTACGTGTGGCCGGGCAACGTGCGCGAACTGCGGAATATGGTCGAGAGACTGATGCTGTTGGCGAGTAATAATCAGGTCGATCTCGCGACGGTGGAGATGGCGCTGCCGAAGCCAGGAGGCGCGGCAGCGTCGGCGGGATTGTCTTCTGGCTTGTCGGCGGGGGCGTTGGCGGAGCGCGTAGATGCCTTTGAACGCCAGGTGATTTTGGCAGAGTTGAAACGAAGCCATTCGAACGTGAGTTCGGCGGCCAAGGCGCTGGGCTTGGAGCGGAGCCATTTTTACAAGAAGGCGGAGCAATTGGGAATTGATTTGCGTGCGATCCGGCGAGAGCAGGAGCCGTAGATTAATTGGTTCCGGAAGACTGTGGGCGGTGTGCCATTTCTCGTCCCCTGGTGAAAACGCGGGACTTCAAAATGACGCCAGACCATGCTTGACGGACAGCCCTTCGACTTCGCTCCGGCCGGACCGGGCCGGCTATCCGCGCATGCTTGTTGGAGTCGAGAGCGGAGTTGAGGGGGATTGCTTTGATCGAAACCAATCGCCGGATGTTTGTCCTCTTATTGAGCGGCTTTAGTTTATTGCTTCTACCTTCTGCTTCGGCAATCGATCCGCCGTCGCCGCCGGTTTATGGGGTGCGCATGGAGCAGGCGTGGATTCCGATGAAAGATGGTGTTCGCCTAGCAGCTACGCTTTATATGCCCGATGGAGCCAGGGCGGACGAGAAACTTCCTGCTCTGCTGGAATATTTGCCGTACCGGAAAGACGATGGAACCGCGGCGGAAGATTATGGAAAGCACGCCTATTTTGCGCATCGAGGATATGTGAGCGTCCGCGTGGATATTCGCGGATTCGGTGCCAGCGAAGGTGCGCCCCCGGAGCGGGAGTATTCAGAGCAGGAACAGGTCGACGGCGAGCAGGTGATCGCGTGGCTGGCCCATCAGCCCTGGTCGAACGGGAATGTAGGAATGTTTGGCATCTCGTGGGGAGGATTCACTTCCCTGCAAATGGCGATGCGTCATGCACCCGGGTTGAAAGCAATTTTGGCGGTCGATGCCACGGCGGAGTTGTTTCACGATGACGTGCACTACATCGATGGCATCGCGCACATCGATGAATTTGAATTGAACATGGATATGGCCGAGGGATGGACGGGCGCGCCCAATTACACGCTCGATGAAAAAGTGCTGGGGCCGAGGTTCGCTACGCCGCCGTGGTCGCTGTTGTATTTGAAACATCAGCACGACGGGCCGTTCTGGCGTGACCGCGTACGGCCGCTGAAAGAAATTACAATTCCAAGTTTTCTGATCGGTGGGCTGCTCGATGGATATCGTGACAATGTTCCTGACATGTTGGTGCAGTCGCGCGGGCCGGTGAAGGCAATTGTGGGTCCGTGGAACCACACGTTTCCAAACGATGCCATTCCCGGGCCGCAGATCGAATGGCGCAACGAGGCGGTGCGATTTTTTGATCATTGGCTCAAGGGGCGCGATACGGGCGTGGAGCACGATCCCCGGCTTGTGATCTATATGCAGCACTGGCATCCCTCGGATCCGAATCTCGAAAATGTTCCGGGCGAGTGGCGGCGCGAAGATGCGTGGCCTCCAAAGGAAGCGAAGGCAACGACATTATTTATGCAGCCGAATCATTCGCTAGCAGAAGCGGAGCCTCGGCGCGACCTGCATCAGTTGAAATATGTTCCCTCCATCGGGGTGGAGGCTGGCTTTTGGTGGGGCGAACTGTTGAGCGACGTGCGGCCGGTGGATGCGTTCAGTTTGGTCTACGACTCTGCACCGCTAAAAGAAGGTGTTGCGATTCTTGGTCGGCCGCAGGCGTTGCTCCGCGCTTCGGCAACGGCGCCACTGGCGGATTGGTTTGCGCGGTTGTCGGATGTCGCGCCGGATGGAACGGTCACGCAGATTACCGGTGCGGGATTGGACGGTGCGCAACGGGATTCGATGAGCGAGCCAAAAGATTTGGAGCCGGGGAAGATTTATCCGCTCGATATCGAGATGCATTTGACTTCCTGGGTGTTTCCGAAGGGACATCGAATTCGCGTGGCGATTTCGAATGCTCTATGGCCGATGATGCTGCCCACTCCTTACAACATGACGACGTCGCTTTGGTTGGGCGGAGCTGAAGGATCACGACTTGTGTTGCCGGTCGTGCCGGAGCATGGAGCTATTCCGCAAGCGTTTGCGGCGCCGGAACCGACCGAAGTGCGGAAAGACATCAGGACCGTCGGATTTCCCTGGCCGGGCGAGTGGACGGTTGAGCGCGACGAAGCGCGTCACAAGACGACCGTGCGTTGGAGCGGCAAGGACGCGAGCACGTTTCCGTGGGGAACGGAAAATGATTATGAGCATTTGACATACAACGCGGACGATGCGCATCCGGAGACCTGCTCGGTAAAGGGTGAAGCAGAAACGACTTTTGGGCTGAAAGATCGAACGTTGACCTGGCGCGGGCATTTGTTGGTCATGACCGACCAGAAGACTTTTTATTACAAGTACACGCGCGAGCTTCTGAAAGACGGAGTGCTGATCAAATCGAAAACCTGGCAAGAAACGGTGCCGAGGGATCATCAGTAAGCGAAGTAAGAGCATTCCAAGTGGATACTGTGCAACTGACGCGCCCCACTGTTCTAGTTTTCTTTTCGATCGGTCCCGTGGTCGATTTCATATTCGGCTGCGTCCTGGAGCGTTCGGTTGTCGCAGGCGTGGTTTTCATAGTTTGTGGCTTGCCGTTGGCTGCTTTGTTTTATTTTCTTTTCAAAGTATCGGGAGAGAGTGACGGAGAATATGGTGATGCTCACCTCTAAAGCGCAGCAGCGGGAAGGCAGGTTCCTGGCCGACGGCTTCGCGCTGGTTCGGAATGCCACCTGGCTGAACAGTTCGGAATGACATCCGTCGCGCGTTGTGCGAGCGGCTAATCAGCTGCCGCCGTGGAAGGTTGCATGCCGTTCTTCAGATCGACGGCGAGAAGACGATGGAACAATTGCTCTCCCGCTTCGCGGCGGACGGAGAGGCGTCCGGCTCGATAGACGCGGGATTTCAGTCCGCGCTGCACATCTTCGCAGATGCCAAGATCTTCTTCCTGCACCCGATTGCCGACGGTCACAGATCGCTCGTTGTACTCGCGGCTGGCATCGCTCACGTCAGCGAAATAGAAATCGAAAGTCACGCGGCAATG
>JASHRB010000310.1 GCA_030037575.1 Candidatus Sulfotelmatobacter sp.
AAAGATGGAGACCGAGTGCGCTGCCGCAGGTCTCAGCACAGAGTGAGCCTGTTTCGCACCAGCGCGGATTTTTTTCAGGTGCTTCGTTCGAAGTTGAAGTGGGGAGAAAGATAAGGTGCGGCCAAGGAGTCATGGTTCGCCGCGGAGTAGATCGCGAATAGTTTCCCGCCGCCGAATAAGCTTTACTGATTTGCCGCTGACCAGCACTTCTGCCGGACGTGGACGGGTGTTGTAGTTCGACGATAGTACCATGCCGTAAGCGCCGACATCGAGAATCGCGAGCAGCTCTCCTTCTTCTACTCGCGGCAATTCCCGGTCGCGCGCGAGGGCGTCACCCGATTCGCAGATCGGTCCAACCACATCGACAATCTCACCTGATTCATTCGCAGCTCGTCTGGTTCGCGACACGGGAACGATTTCATGGTGCGCGCTGTAGAGCGCGGGACGGATGAGATCGTTCATGGCTGCGTCGACGATGAGGAATCGCTTACCGTCGTTTTGCTTTCTGTATAAAACGGATGTCAGCAAGACTCCGGCCGGGGCCACGATGGCGCGTCCGGGCTCAAGTAGAAGATGAACGTTCAATTCACGCAAGGGTTCAGTTACCACGCGCGCGTAGCGGGATGCGTAATCTTCGAAATCGGTTTCAGGATTCTGGTATGCGATGCCCAGGCCGCCTCCGGCATCGATAAAGTCGATGGAGTGACCCTGGGAGCGAAGTTGGCGGACGAGATCGGCGATTCTGCTGACGGCTTCTCCGAAAGGTGCGACATCGGTGATCTGAGAACCGATGTGAACACTGACGCCGGCGACCTTAAGATACCGTTCTCTGGCGGCTTTAGCGTAGAGGCTGCCAGCGGTTGCGATGGGAACCCCAAATTTGTGCTTATGCAGACCGGTCGAAATGTAGGGATGAGTGTCGGCGGCCACATCGGGATTGACGCGGAGGGCGACGCCTGCGGTCGAGCGCAAGTGTGCAGCACACTCGGCAAGAGCAGCGAGTTCGGATTCGCTCTCTACATTGAACAGCAGGATGCCAGCCTTCAAGGCGGCAAGCATTTCGTGGCGAGTTTTTCCCACGCCCGAGAAAACGACCCTCTTCGCCGCGTGGCGATCGGCAGTCAACACGCGTTTGAGCTCTCCGCCGGAAACCACGTCGAAACCGCAGCCCTGGCGCGCGAGCAAGCGCAAAATACCCAGGTTGGAATTCGCCTTGACGGAGTAGCAGACGGTGTGAGCGAAATCGCCAAAGGCGCGCTCGAACCCTGCCATGCGTTGGCGGATGGTTCGAGCCGAATAAACGTAAAGAGGCGTTCCGTAGCGCTTGGCGAGTTTGAGCAGGGAAACATCCTCGCATTGGAGCAGGCTGGTTTTATGGTCGCGCGGAGCATTCTGCGCCGGCTCGCGAAACACGAACCCTGGAGGGCGCTCCTGAAGAGATAAGGGAGCGTTCGCAACTGCGCGGTGCCGGATCATTTTGCTTTAGAGGCGCGGGCGGCGGAGCCGTCTTTGACTTTGATAGCAACGACGGTTTGGTCGTCGAAAGTCTCAACCCCGGCAGAATGCTCGGCCACTGCTTTGAAAAGAGAGTCAACCACGCAGTCGGCGGGGCGGCCGGAGCAGTCGGCGATGATCTTCTCGACCCGCGTGCGGCCGAAGAGTTCACCTTGCCGATTGCGCGCGTCGAGAATGCCGTCGCTGAAAAAAACGAAAATGTCTCCCGGCTTCATGTCGAAGCGAAACTCGTCGTAATCGACGCTGTCGAAAAGGCCGAGCGGGAGGCCAGTGGTTTCGATTACGGTAATTTTTCCATCGCGCACTAAGACGGGGCGCGGCAGGCCGGAGTTGGCCACCAGCAGGGCGCGATGCTCGTCATCCCAAACGGCGTAGATGAGCGAGACGAACTGGGCTTCGATGCGGCGCTCGGCCAGTGAGAGATTGACCGCCGAGAGCATCTCCGCGGGGCCGGGCTCGATGGGAGCATGAGAGCGGAGAATCCCGCTGACCAAAGCCGCATAGATGGCCGCGGGCGCGCCTTTGCCGCTGACATCGCCAATCACGATTCCGAGCCGCGAGAGCGAATAAGGGATGAAATCGTAGAGATCGCCGCCGATGGCCCGCGCCGGCGTGAACTTTGCCGCAAGTTCGAGATGCTTCGTCTTGGGCAGAGCTTGCGGCAGAAGCCGCATCTGCAATTCGCGGGCGAGCGAAAGGTCGCGCTCAAGGCGGCGCTCCTGGCGGGCGATTTCTTCGTAGAGACGCGCGTTCTCGATGGCGATCGCGACCTGCGCTGCCAGGGTGACCATGGTGCGGCGATGATCGTCGGTGAAGAAGCCGCGGCGAGTGTGTTCGAGATCAAGAACTCCCACGACTTTGTCTTTGTAAATCAAAGGCACGGCCAACTCTGATCGCGTCTCCGCATTGCCGGCAACGTAACGTGGGTCTTTGCTCACGTCGGGCACAAGAATTGCCTGGCGCGTCTGCGCCGCCCGCCCGACGAGGCCGCGTCCGAGCGGGATCTCCTGCTTCACGTGAACGTTTTCATTGAAGCGCAGTGAAAAACGATGCTCGAGCTTTTCCCCGGAAGAATCGATCAGCAGGATGCTGAACATTTGATAGTCGATGAGACGGCGCAGCAATTCAGCAATCCGGCCGAGCAGTTCATCAAGATTCAGAATGGAGCTCAACTCGCGCGCGATTTCGTTGAGCAGCAGAAGAATGCGGGCCTGCCGCGTACTGCGCGTATAAAGTTGGGCGTTCTCGATACCGGCGGCTATACGCGAGGCGATCAACATCAGCAGGCGCTTGTGTTCCTCCTGAAAATAATCGGCATCGCGCGCTTCGAGATCGATCACGCCGATCACGCGGTTCTTGGTGGTGAGAGGAACGGCGAGCTCCGAGCGCACATTGGGAACGGCGGCGATGTACCGGGGATCGCGCGTGACGTCGCCGATTAAGACAGCCTTGCCTTCCTTCGCGGCGACACCGGTAAATCCCTCGCCCACCTTTATGCGCGCGCGTTCCGCGAACTCCGCTGGATAGCCGATCTGGAAGCGGAAGCGCAATTCTTGCGTTTTCTCGTGGAGAAGGAGAATGGCGAAAATTTCGTAATCGATGACTTTGCGGACGATCTCAGCGACACGGCGCAGCGTGGTTTCGAGGTCGAGCGAAGTGGCCATCACATCGGCGACCTCGAGCAGGAGCGGCTCGACCTGCAGGTGCTGTTCGGTTTTGCTGAGCGTGGACCCCATCCGCTTTGTATGATAGCAGCCCGAAGGTTGCGGCCAATCAATGCGGACCGGCCCACCCCACCGCGCGATCGCTTCTGATTCGGTGGTTTCCCGTGGTCAGTCACTCGCGTGGAACGATGCAGATATCGGCCAGATTGCGATAGCGTTCGGCGTAGTCGAGGCCGTAGCCGACGACAAACTCGTCGGGAATGGTAAAGCCGACGTAATCGCCTTTCAGCGGGAGCTTGCGGCGCGAGGGCTTATCGAGAAGAGCGGCAATTTTCAGAGAGCGGGGCTGGTGGGCAAGCAGGATTTTCTTGAGGACAGTCAGCGTGAGTCCCGTATCGAGAATGTCTTCCACCACGATTACGTTTTTGTCTCGCATGGATTGATCGACATCCTTAGTCAGCTTCACTTCCCCGGTCGAGTCCCAGCCACTCTTGAGTTCCTGTGTCGGGCTGGGGCGATTGCCGTAACTGGAGACACCGATGAAGTCGAAGGTGGCGTCAAGTGCGATATGGCGGGCAAGGTCGGCGAGAAAAATAGCGGAGCCTTTGAGGACACCGACGAGAATAACCGGCTGGCCGGCGAAATCGCGGGTGATCTCGGCGCCCATTTCGACGACGCGCCTGGCGATTTGGGCGCGCGAGATCAGCACTTTCAATTCGGTCATGGCGTTTCATATTAAACTAAAGTCCGATCGTGGCTCACGCCGGGGTGGATTCTGGCGGTGGCTCTGTTTGCCGCGGCCGGCTGTGGCCCGCGTAAGACCCCGTCACTGGGGAAAACGCGGAGCTCTGGGACAACACCGCAGGAATGCGATGGTCCGCATTGTCAAACTAAGCCGCTTCCGGCGATGATCTGTGAGGGAATGTTTGCATCCAATCGTGCGACGAGAAGGAGAATTGGGCAATGGATCTTAAAGGGGTTCAACTTACATGGCTGGGTCACGCGACGTTTCGTATCGTGACGCCGGGAGGGCGGACTGTGGTTATCGAT
>JASHRB010000311.1 GCA_030037575.1 Candidatus Sulfotelmatobacter sp.
GTCGGTGGCAGCGGCGCATTCGCTCAAACGCAGTCGCCTTCCGAACCATCGCCAGCGGTTACATTGACAATCGACAAATTGCAACAGCTGCATGATTTGTGGGTTGCGCAAGACGCCGCCGCGCTGGCTCACACCCGCGTTGTGGCCGCGCAAGCCGAAGAACAAGCAGCGCAGGATCATATGCAAGTTCTGCAACAACGAGCACAGCCGATCCTAATGGAAATGCAGCGCCAATTGATGCGCCCGGTCGCGAAACCATCCGCGCTGCCGCATCCCGCCCCATCGCATCCCGCACAGCATCCCGTGACGAAGCACGCCGCGCCGTCACATTCGCAACCAAAGCCATTGCCGAAAAAATAAAGGGGAGCGTTCGATGACGATTATGAAATGGCTTGGCCTCTCGGCAATTTTGATCGTTGCGGCGCTTGCCCATCGCGCGCATGCGACCGAAGCCGATCTTTATTGCTACACGGGCGCGGCGCAGCCATTTTTTCAGCCAGCATCGTCATCGAACCCATGCCCAGTATCGGCAACAGTCAGCGCCAGCATCACGGCGTTCACGCCATCGGGTAACTACGCCAATCTAACCTCAACGGCAAGTTCAGCGCGTCACGCGCTGCCGAGCGGCAGCCCGACACAAATCGTCGTTTACAACACGGGAACCACGGCAGTCTCATGCGTGCTTGGCAATTCGTCGGTCACGGCGGTAGCCGATGAAGATGTTATTCAGCCAAGCGGCACAGTTGAGTACACGGTTGGCAGCAACACCGATCTAGCGTGCATCAATCAAGCGGGCGATAGCGCCGATAACGTCGTCATCATGTCGGGCGGCGCTGGACTATTCGCCGGTAGTGGCGGCGGCTCTGGTGGTTCGGGTGGTGGCACATCCAGCACTGACGAAGCCAGCTTCACGGCAGGAACGACCGCCCTGACGTTGGGAGGCGGTTTCTATCAAACCACAGCGACCTCGAATGCACTCACGACGGGTCAAGGTGGTTCGTTTCAGGTCACTGCCAATCGCGCTCTATTCACCAATCTGCGCAATTCGTCGGGTACTGAAATCGGCACGTCCACGACACCTGTGCAGGTTTCGGTTGCCAATACGGGATCGAACAGCACGGCGATAAATATTGCTCTGAATAGCACACCATCGCTGGCGAATGGCAACGGCGTGGTGCCGACGCAGGGTGGCTCGGTCCTGTCGGCGACGAACGGCGGCTATCAGAATTTGTTGCAGGGCAACGCCGCCCTTAGCACGACCAATGGCCTGTACAGCAATCTGCTGCAAGGAAACGCAGTCCTCTCGACCTCAAATCCAATATTTGTAACCGGCACGGGAACAGCGGGTACAGCGGCAACCAATCCGATCACGGTGCAGGGCATCTCGGGCGGCGTCTCGTTGCCGGTGACTGTCAGCGCCCAGGCCGATCCGTGTTTCGCCTCGCTCAAGAAATTCGCTGACTTTGAATCGACCTCCTCGGGCGGCTCGATCATCACCGCCGCGTCGAGCGAGAAGGCATATGTCTGTGCCATCAGCATCGTGACCTCGGCGGCGGCGAACGTATCGATCATCGAGGGCACGGGATCGAGCGTTTGCACGGGCGGCACCACGGCAGGGGATTTTCTCAACACCGGGACGACGGCGGCGAATGGGGCGGCATTCGCCGCCAATGGCGGCATCAACACCGGCACCGGCACCGGGACCATCTTCGCCAACGCCACCGCCGATCAGAACACCTGCGTGCTGTTCAGCACGACCAATTCGCCGACTGTCAATGTCCACGTGGCTTACGTTCAGCAGTAGCTGACATGTGGCGGTTTCTCGTAGCACTGTTGTTGCTTTGCGCCTCGGCGCAGGCGCAGGACTATCCCATCATCGGCGGCGGGGTGCTGGCACCGGCGGCAACGTATAGTGGACCGGGGAATGTCGTTTCCGGGGCGACGGCGTGGTACGGCCTCAGGGCCTATAATGCAGCCTATGCGGTGGCTGGCTCCAACGCCATCAACGTGCGCCGCGCCAGCGACAACAGCACCGAGAACATTGCGGTGCTGTCAACGGGGGCGCTCAATATCAGCGCTGCCAATACGTTCGCTGGGACGGACGCAACGGCCTCGTGCACGTTCGCCACCACCACGGCGACCTGCACCGGGGCATCCTCGACCCCCCATGTCGGCAGCACCATCACCGGCTCGGGGGTGACGGAGCCGTGTTATGTGACCGCCGTGGGGACGTTCACGGGCGGATCAGGGACGCTGACGGTCTCGGGGAATAATGGACTGAGCGCCCCATGCGGCACGATTGCCTCTGCCACGTCGATCACGCTGCAATATGGGCTCTATGTGACCGAGGCGTATGATCAAAGCGGTTCTAACGCGTGTTCATCGGCTCCATGCAATGCATCCCAAGGTACGGCGGCGGATCAACCGCAGCTTTTTCCGACTTGCATAAATTTATTACCCTGTCTCAGTGGTTCTGGTTCTCGGCTACTTATTTCTTCCGCATTCACGGCAATAGCTACTCCGCAAAGTCTTTCCGCCGTTTACAATATGAGTTCGACGGCGGGTAGTTTCTCCGAGGTCATTGCTTCACAAAGCAATGCAGGCGTTGGAAGTGCCATACAAAAGGATAGCAGTACTGCAAATAGTATCTGCGTTTCCAATAATGGAACATCTACATGTAATACGTCGGTGCCGGACGGCTCTTGGCATGCAGTCCAGGGTATCGTTGGCACCGGCAGCAGCGGCATATTGAGCGTCGATGGATCATCTTCAAGTGGCTCTGTTGGCACAACTAGCACACAAACCACAGTCGTTCTTTTTGCATCGACAAGCTCGACGCATTTGATGACCGGCAACATTGCGGAAGCTGGCATATGGCCGTCGGCTTTTTCTTCGACCGTTTACGGAAGCGGAGCCGGGAGTCTATGCCATAACCAATACAGTTATTGGGCAACGAGCGTGTCATGCTGATCCGTGCGCTCCTCATCTGGCTCGCGCTCGCTGGTGCAGCCGCAGCCCAGACCGTCAACACGGCCAACTCCTACCTTATATTCTCCACCCAGGCCGCTGCCCTGGCCCGCAGTCAGACGCAATGCCAAAATTTAAAATGCGACGGCGTTCAGACAATTTACTGGTGGAACGTCATCGGCCCTCTCAACGCGGGCACTGCTGGTTCTACGGCTGTGACAGCGAATAGCTATGCCGTCGAGATACAGCCCTCGGGGCCATTCGGCGCGACTACCACCACCAGCAAGGTCGCCACGCCAACGGGCCTCTCGACCAGCGAGCAATCCTCGCTGGTGACCGGAACGGCGCTGGGGCCGCTCGCGCCGGGCGGCACGGTGACGAGCGGCGGAACGGCAACGCCATGAGTGAGCCTGGGCGCGAATGGCGACGCACAGGTTGGTACGACAATCCTCTATTCTTGGCGGTCAGTCGCATTGCCATGATCTTCGGCGCGGGGTTGGCGTCAATTTGTGTGTGGGT
>JASHRB010000312.1 GCA_030037575.1 Candidatus Sulfotelmatobacter sp.
GGCGCCGCGTTCCCACTCCATGGAGCAATTGAAGATGGCAACTCCTGCGCCTTCGGGCCCGACGCGATTTTCTTCCGGAATCCTGCAGTCTTCTAAAACCACCTCGCCCATAGGGGACGTGCGAAGTCCCATTTTTTCCAAGTGGCGGCTGACGGTAAAACCAGGCGTGCCTTTTTCCACGATAAAGGCAGAAATACCCTGCATCCCTTTGGCGCGATCAAAGGTGGCGAACACCAAGATGACGTCCGCAATGGGCGCGTTGGTGATAAACATCTTGGTCCCATTCAGAACGTAGCCGCCATCTTCTTTTTCGGCGCGGGCACGAAGGCTGAAGGCGTCGGAGCCGGCCTCCGGCTCGGTCATGGCGTGAACCCCGATGATCTCGCCGCGACAAAGGCGGGGAAGGTATTTCTGCTTCTGCTCTTCGGTTCCAAACTCGAGCAAGGGAAGCTCGAAGCTCCACATCTGCGCGTTCAAGCTGAACAGCAGGCCGTTATCCTTGCAGGCATAGCCGAGCCCCTCCATGGCCACGACCACGGTAACCGGATCGGCGCCACTGCCGCCGTACTGCGGGGGAATGGGCAAGCCCTGGATGCCGAACTCAGCGCACTTGCGAAACGCCGCGGCATCGAATTCACTGGCACGATCCCGATCGATCACGTTGTTGTTGAGTTCGTTTTGCGCGAACTTGACGACCGCGTTCCGGTATGTGAGTTGATCTGAATCGAGAGAAAAGTCCATTCAGCGAGAGTCACTTTCGTTGAGCGTGCTGCCACTGGTTCCCGTCTAGCATAGAACCGCCGTGGTCCCATGAGGAAGGAAGCGGTTACCTCGGTCACACACCGCCCCCGCGAAAACTTTAGAACAAAGTATAGATAAAAGGCGCAATCGCCGAACTCTGCGCCAATACAATCAGCGCGCCGAGAAGAAACAAGGTGAATAGCATGGGCAACAGCCACCAGCGCTTGTGTCCCCAGAAGAAGGCGAACAGCTCACCAGCGACTCCGAAATTGCGGGCGGTATTGCGAATGAACTTCATGGTTTGCTCCCTAAAAGGTAGGAATCAGGAATGGATCGCAGAAACCGACAGGACTTGGCCAAGCGACGGGGCTGGCCGCGATCAGGCGCCATTCGGCATTTTGCTTTTTACGATAAAAGTGGCGATTTGCTCCAGGCAGCGGAAGCTGTCCAGTTCGAGATCGTCACCCAGAATCTGCATGTCGAAGCGTTGCTCGATGGAAAGCAACAAATCGATCAGGTTCTGGGAGTCGAGGATGCCGGCCTCAAATAGATCGGCATCTTCGGAAGTCACTTCGACGTTGAGGATCTCCGAAAAGATAGAGACCAGTTGAGCCTGTACGCGTCCTTGTTCAGTGTCCACCATGCGGATTGAACGGCGATCGGCCGATGCCGACAACCGCTCCTGTCCTCCAATACCCCGACTGCCGACAAGCAAGCAGCCAACCAAACAGTCCAGATTCAGGCCGTTGAGCCAGCTGTTGTCATTCGTGAAGAGGGGGATGAACCGCACTCATCCGAGCGGGGGGAAGTTGCGTTTTCGCTGTCAGGAAGAAATCTTTCAGCTTGCCACGGTCAATCTTACCATTAGAATTGGTCGGAAGTTTGTCAAATGCCATCCAGCGGGAGGGCAGCATGTAGGCTGGCAAAAGGCGGCCCAGTTGACGGCGCAACTCTATGCTCAGATTCTTCTTGCCTTCTGCGCTGACATAAGCGCAACAAATTAGCTTCCCGTCGAAGTCCGGGTTGGGTATGGCGACCACGGCGGATTCACACACATTCTCGAGGCTGTGTAGCGCCGCTTCAATCTCACCAAGCTCAATCCGGTACCCCCGGCACTTTATCTGGGAGTCGGCACGGCCGACAAAATATACCAACCCATCGCTGCCCATGCGGGCCAAATCCCCGGTGCGGTAGATGCGGCAGTTTTCCTTGGACCCGTGCTGCAGGAACGTAGCGGCGGTCAAGTCTGCGGCCCGCCAGTAGCCGGGACTCAGTCCGACACCCCGAATGTAAAGCTCCCCGATTTCACCCGGGGGAACGGGTTCGAGGTTGTGGCTCAACACCAGCAGTTGCTCTCCGTCACATCCCCTGCCGATGGGGATCGCTTCTTTGTCGTCTGCAGGGCACGCGGGAACGGTGTAGAAGCTGCTGGCAATGGTGGTTTCCGTGGGTCCGTACAGATTGGTGAACGCCACCCGGGGAAGCCGCTTCATCCAATAGATCAGAGATTTCACGGAAAGCACGTCGCCGCACCAGAGCAACCGCTTCAGCGAAGGGAAGTCGCCGAACCGAACCGTATCAAACTTGGCCATGTAGCTCAAAACCGAGGGTACGGAAAACCATTGGGTGAGCTGCGAATTGCGAATGAAATCAGCAATCTGATTGGGCAGCAGGCTCATTTCCGGGGGCACCAAGTGAAGTTGAGCCCCGGAGGAGAATGCGGCAAAAATATCAAAATAAGACAGATCGAAATGCAACGGTGGATGGCAAGAGAGGCGGTCGTTCGACTGGATGTCGAAGTACTTGGCCGCCCATTCCACGAAGTGAATCACATTGGCATGGGTGATGACCACACCCTTAGGTTCTCCCGTGGAACCAGAAGTGAACAAAATGTGAGCCGGGTCGTCGGCGCCATTTTGCTGGTCCAGGGCTTCAGGCGAGCAACGTGGCAAATCATCGCCAGAAAATGTGGGCGCGACACTGCGGATGGCCATGGGGGAGTGATCGAGCCAACCCAGCTGCAGAGGGCTGCGCGCATCGAGCGCGGCCAGCGTTTCCTCCAGCCAGGCGGCGGTTGCTGCCACCCCCAATACCAAGCGCGGTTGACTGGATTGAACAATCTTAGTGGCTCGAAGCGGCGGGCTGGTGGTGTCCAAAGGCACATGCCAACAGTCCGCTTTCATGATTCCGAGAAGAGCGACGATGGCATGGGGGGATTTGGGTATGGCGAAGCAGATGCGGTCGCCTCTTTTACATCCGCTGGCTTGGAGGAGCCGGGCCAATCGGTTGCTGCAGGCCTCGAGTTCGCCGTAGGTCAGCTGTCGGTCTCCGGAAATGACCGCCGGCGCTTCCGGCCGAGACTCAGCTTGCCGACGGACCCAGTCTTGCAAAAGCTTCATCGCACCACCATTTGGCTGGCCAGGCTGAACACGGACTTTAGGTGTCCGAGTTCCTCCTCGGAAGGGAAAGAATCGAGAATAACGGTTTTGTATCCGCTGGCGAAATATTTGGCCAGCTCGGCAGCCACACTTTGGTAACTCCCCACCAGATACGGACAAAAGGTTTTGTAGGACTCAAAGGGATGCAGCCAATAAGTCTTTTGGGTGCTGCGTACACTATCGCCGATTTGCGAGAGCTGGCGGTGCCAGGATGAATCGGAGACTTTCATGGCCAGGTTATGCGTGAGGGTTCCTTTGCGATCAGGGGGAAAACGCTCCCACGCTATCCGCCAGGCCTCGTCCTCAGTGTCGCGGGCAATCATTCCGACCCGAATTGCGGAATCGAGGGTTGGATCCGCGAGCTCGCAACCGGCCGGCTCGGGATACTTCACGGCCGTCGCTCCCAGCGCCCGCGCCGCCTCCAGGCCAGCAGCGGACGAACCGGAAACCAGCACTCCTGGAAAAAGCTCGGCGGGAAGCGCAGGCGTCATGCGCAACTTGTCGGTGGTGTAAAACTCACCGGCGTAAGTAACCGGGGCTTCGCCGCGAAGCAGTTCCAGGATGATGGTGGTGTATTCGACGAGGCGAGCATAGCGCTTGTCGTGCGGAGTCGTGTCATGCAAAGCCGTCAAATCGTTCTTGAACCCTCCCGCCACCATGTTGAGGTAGAGCCGGCGCTGATACAGGCAGGCCATGGAGGTGACCATCTTGGCCACCGAATACGGGTGCATGTAAGCCGGCTGAACGGCCACCAAGGGGCACAATTTCGTAGTGTTCTGAAGAATGATGTGGGCAATCAGCCAAGGATCGAGCAGCGAGTTGTCGGTGTAGATCAGCATTCCCTCGCAATTCACCTGCTCGCTCCACTGAGCCGCCGCGACCACGGTTTGAATAAACAAGTTGCGATCGACCGAGCTCGACTGCGGACAGGTGGAAAAGATCCTGACGTCACGCTTATTGTGGTTGGTTGTGGATTGAAACATAGCGCTTCC
>JASHRB010000313.1 GCA_030037575.1 Candidatus Sulfotelmatobacter sp.
GGCTGCTCGTGAGCGCACGTCCGGTCAGCGGAAATTGTTTCATTCGAGAAAAGGGCAGCAGTCCGGTCACATCCCCTGGCATGATCGCAAATGTCACGAGCCCACCGGCCAGTTCACCTTTCACCTCAAGCTGCCCATCGAGGACCACGAACATCGCATCTGCAGGATCGCCCTGGCGCGCGTATATCTCGCCAGCGTTAAGGTTCTGCTCTCGGGCCTGGCTGAGGAACCACGCAATCTGATCCTCCGGCAAATCCGCGAACGCGGGAAAGCGCAACAGCTGTGATGAAGTCGCCATTTAGACCTTGCTCAGATACTGATGAATGAACTGCACCGCTACGGACCCTTCGCCCACCCCGGAGGCCACCCGCTTCACCGACCCATGCCGCACATCTCCGACGGCGAAGATGCCGGGCACATTCGTCTCCAGAAGAAACGGATCCCGGTCCAGCGCCCAGCCTTGGGGACGCTTCCCCTCGCGTATCAGGTCAGGACCGGTCAAAAGAAAACCCCGCTCGTCTCGTTCGACCAAACCTCCCAGCCAATCTGTCTGCGGCAGGGCGCCGATAAAGATAAACATCGAACTGGCCGGCACCCGTTCGATTTTGTTCGTGTCTGAACAAAGCACGGAAATCTCTTCCAGCCGCTTTTCCCCGTGCACTTCCACCACACTGGCCCGGGTCCAGAGCTGAATGTTTGGAGTCCGTTCGATTTGATCGATCAGATAGCGCGACATCGTCGCGGCCAGCCCATCTCCCCGCACCAGGATCACTACCTTGTTGGCATATTTCGCAAAATTGATCGCGGCCTGGCCTGCCGAATTTGCTCCCCCCACCACGTAGACCATTTCTCCCTTGCACGAGAGGGCTTCCGTAGCTCCACCTCCGTAGTACACGCCGGCGCCCTGGAGGCGATCGATTCCTCGAGCATGCAGTCGCCGCCACTGCACTCCGGTTGCGACCAGCAGCGCATGACAGGAGATCTCGCTTCCGTCGCCCAGCTTGATGATCCGGTATGGACCTTCCACCCGCACGCTCTCTGCTTTCTGAGGCGCCAGGATCTCTACCCCAAAACGCTGTGCTTGCACCACCGCACGCCGAGCGAGATCCCCTCCGCTGAGGCCGGTCGGAAATCCAAGATAGTTTTCGATTCGCGAACTCATGCCTGCCTGACCGCCCGGGGCCTCGCGCTCAATGATCACCGTGTGCAGTCCTTCCGAAGCGCCGTACACTGCGGCGGCCAGGCCAGCAGGACCTCCGCCGATGATCGCCAAATCATAGAAATCGGTCTGGGCGCGGGTGCGCAGACCGACTTTTTGCGCGACCTCTGCCGGGGCACCTTCGAGCAACTTGGTGCCGTCGGGAAAAAGAACCACCGGAAGGCTTGCCGCCTCCGGTCCAAGAACCTCGAGAAGACGGCGAGTATCGGGGTCATGTTCGCTGAGTTCGACGTCTATCCATTGGTAGGGAACGTGATTGCGAGCAAGAAAATCCCGCAGTTCATAGCTGCGCGGCGACCAACGTGTGCCGAGCACCCGGATTCCTTCGAATGCCGGACGATAGGAGGCACGCCAATCATCGAGCAGATCATCCAGCTGGGGATAAAGATGGTCCTCGGGGGGATCCCAGGGCTTCATGAAAAAGTAATTGATGTTGGCTTGGTTGATGGCACTGATGGCGGCGCTGGTATCCGCATAGGCAGTCAAGAGAGCTCGTTTCGCTTCGGGGAAAATCTGCATTCCCTCCTGCAGAAACTCGACGCCATTCATGCGAGGCATGCGTTGATCGGCCAGCATCAAAGCCACCCTGTCATTACGCACCTTCAGTTGCTTGAGAATATCGAGCGCTTCCTCGGGGGACTCGCTGCCGATCACCCGATATTCAGCCCCATACTGCGTTCGCAAGTCGCGCTCGATTGCCCGCAGCACATCGGAATCGTCATCGACGCTGAGCAGAACCGGCTTCGCCATAACCTCCCGCTTTACTTTCCGATATGGCCGGGAAAATGAAAATTATGCAGAAACGACCTGTTTAGATACAGAACGCGACACTTGGTTGCAAAACCCGCTACGCTGATGGACCTCTGACTGAGTGCGCCGTCGGTTGCATTCCCTCCGGGATTCGCCTCCCCATTGGCGATGTACAGAAGAAGTCCAGGACAGCGTGTTTTTTGGGCAAGCAAGCAGGCAGTTCAGACCGGCGATCCTCCGGCGCCTCTTTGCCCCCGCCGTCGGCAACAGACCAAGGCCATGCCGAAATGCCCCTGGTTCCTGGCGCTTGACTTGTATCTTTGCTGATGGAGAATCGAGATGCGTGCCGCACACAGCGGAATTTGCATCGAAAGTGGCGAATCAGTTTTCTTCGACCTATGAGCTTCCAGCCGATTGAGAACTATGGCGTGATCGGTAACATGAAATCGATCGCATTGGTGGGCATGAACGGTTCGATCGACTTCCTATGTTATCCGGACTCCGATTCGCCCACCGTATTTGCCGCTCTGCTGGATGAAAAGCAAGGAGGTCGTTTTCAGATCGAGCCGCAATTGACAGACATGCGCGTTCGTCAGCTCTATTTGCCGGATACGAACATTCTCATCACGCGATTTCTGGCCGAGACAGGAGTTGCCGAGCTGACGGACTTCATGCCGATGGAAAGGGAAGGGGAACAACCCAATGAAATTGTCCGGATGGTGACGGGAATTCGAGGCACCGTGCATTTCACCATGCATTGCCAGCCGAGATTCAGATATGCCATGTCGGCGCACCGAACCGAACTCTGCCAGCGCAGCGCGACCTTTATTCCGGCGGAGGATGCCTGCCCGCCCATGAATCTGCATTCCACCGCCGATCTCGAGCGAGAAGCGGAGGACGTGTTTTCACGCTTTACCCTGCAAGCCGGCGAAACCGTAAGCTTCGTGCTGGCGGATCACGCCCGCAAGGGGAACCGCCGGAGATGGAGCTCATCGGTCTGCGTCTTCAGCAGACCATTCGATTCTGGAAGACATGGATTGGCAAATCGAAATACAAGGGCCGCTGGCGGGAAATGGTTCAGCGCTCGGCTCTGCTACTGAAGCTGCTCATAAGCCGGGAACACGGGTCGTTGATTGCCGCGCCCACCTTCTCGCTTCCGGAAAAGATTGGAGGAGTGCGTAATTGGGACTCCCGGTTCACCTGGTTGCGGGATGCCACCTTCACACTTTATGCGCTCATTCGGCTCGGCTTTGTCGATGAAACCGAGGCCTTCATTGCCTGGCTGAAAGGGCGGCTCAGCGATGATGCCCAGCGGGGACCGCTGCAGGTGATGTACGGCATCGATGGCCGGCTCGAGCTGGAAGAGCGGACCCTGGACCACCTTTCCGGGTACGAGAATTCTCGCCCGGTGCGCATCGGCAACGCGGCCTACAAACAGCTTCAACTCGATATCTACGGCGAGATGATGGACTCCATATACCTGGCCAATAAATACGGCGACCCCATCTCGCACACCGGGTGGGAAAACGTTCAGCGCATGCTGCAGTGGCTGGGAAGGAACTGGCGGCGCCCCGACGAAGGAATATGGGAGGTTCGCGGCGGGGCGAAAGAGTTCCTGCATTCCCGGCTGATGTGCTGGGTGGCCTTTGACCGCGCCTTGCGGCTCGCACAGAAGCGTTCGCTTTCCGGTCCTCTCGAGACCTGGCAGCGCACGCGAGACGAAATTCAAAACGACATTTTTACCAGCTTCTGGGATGAAGAACTGCAAGCGTTTGTGCAAGCCAAAGGCACAAAGGACTTGGACGCATCGGCGCTGCTGATGCCCATGATGAGGTTTATCAGCCCGCTTGATCCCATGTGGCTCTCCACTTTGAAAGCACTGGAAAAGACTCTGATCGAGGACACGCTTGTCCGCCGGTACGAGGTGGAACCCAGTCATGTGGACGGCCTCCCCGGCGGCGAAGGACACTTTACTGCATGCTCGTTCTGGTATGTTGAATGCCTCGCACGTGCCGGTAGGCTAGAGAGAGCACAGCTGCTCTTTGAAAAATTGTTGGGATACGCCAATCATCTCGGCCTTTACGCAGAGGAGCTCGGTTCCAACGGACAGCACCTCGGGAACTTTCCGCAAGCGTTCACGCATCTGGCGCTGATTAGCGCCGCAACCTACCTGGATCGGGCACTTTCGGGAACCGGCGACGCGGTGTGGCGATAAGTTCGCAGCCCAATGTTGCGGGCACGGTTCCCGCCGGCTACCGCCGCCTCGAGTGACGCCAACCGCGCCGCTGTTTCCCCTCCAAGCATTCGCAAAATCTGAAAGCGTCCGCCTCGGGTGGACGCGTCCCGAGATTCGATTTTAAACGCTTCGGATACCCGCATTTTCATTTTCCTAAATACAGTGCTTGGAGTAGTGACTGACCTGATTTCAGCCTCTATAAGCGTTTTGATAAGCATCTTGCAAGCCGAGCGGCTTCTTTTGCAACTTTGCTGATCCTTCCTTTGGGATAGTCCGAGGTGACCCATGAGGCATCGAAGTCCCGCGGGCCAGCTGGTGCTGCTGGCTGTTTTTATCTCGCTTTTCACCGGGGTCATGCAGGCTCAGTTTCGAGGTTCATTACGCGGAACCGTGACCGATCCGCAGGGCGCTTCCGTTTCCGGAGCGAAAGCCACGTTGGTCGACACGGATACGGGCCTCACTCTGGTTTCGATTTCCGACGCCAGTGGTCTTTACCAATTCAACGCCCTCCCGCGGGCTCCTTACCGGCTTACCGTTGAGGCGCCCGGCTTCAAGCAGAAGGTGCTTGAGAATGTGCAGATCATTCCTGACCAGCCCAACGCGCTGGACGTGAAGCTGGAAGTCGGCGAAGTTCAGCAGCGCGTAACCGTTTCGGGAACGACGCAAGCGTTAGATACCGAGACGGCCAACGTCAGCGGCACGGTCAGTAGCAATGAGATTCAGCACTTGCCGTCCTTTGGACGCGATGTGCTCAAAGTGGCTGAACTGGCCCCCGGCTCATTCGCCGACAATTCGCTGGCCAGCGGGAACGACAACTATAATTTGCCCGGCACCCAGACAAGCGGCGGGCAGTCCGGCGGTGCGGACGGTATTTTCAAAACTGAGAACGGCGCGCAAGTCATCGCCAACGGCAACCAGACCGAGAATAACGGCATTTCGATCGACGGCATCAGCACCACCAGCGTGGTCTGGGGTGGGTCGACGGTTATTACTCCCTCGGAGGATTCAGTTGACAACGTAAAAGTCGTTTCCAATGCCTACGACGCCGAGAATGGCCGCTTCAGTGGCGCGCAGATTCAGATCACTTCCAAGGGCGGCAGCAACCAGTTTCACGGAAGTCTGTTCTTTACCGCCCATCAACCCGGCCTCAACGCCAAGCAGCCATACAACGGTTATGGCAATGTCGACTTGAAAGACGACAACAAGTTCAATCAGTTCGGTGGCAGCGTTGGCGGACCGATCTGGAAGAATAAGATTTTCTTCTTCTTTAATTACGAAGCCGTTCGCGAACCCACTTCCAACCTCATCGGCAATGAGTGGTATGAGACCTCGGCTTTTGATGCCATGGCCCGTCCCGGCAGCATCGCCTCGACCTATTTAACGTTTCCCGGTAACCCTGTCGTCGCCATAGGGATCAATCCCAACGGCGACTGTGCCGCCGCGGGCTTAACCCCGGGCGTGGACTGCAGAACGATTCCCGGCAAAGGCATCAACGTGGGCACGCCTTTGACCACGCCTCTGGGAAGCCAGGATCTGACCTGGACAAGCACGGCCAGTCCCGGCGTCGGCAGCGGCCTGGGCAATGTGGCCGACATCGCGAACTACATCACCTCGAACCCCACCACGTTTACGGCGACGCAATATAACGGCAGAGTCGACGTCGACCTCACGCAGAGAGATCGACTTACCTTTGCCATGTACTGGGTCCCGCTGACCAAGACGGATTACAACGGCGGCGAACGCGCTTACGACCTGTTCCATCACACACAGATCAACGATGCGTTTTCGGCCATCTGGAATCGCACCATCTCATCGACTTTTCTCAACGAAGCTCGGGTGAACGCGGCCGGATATCGCTGGAATGAAGTCGACTCGAACCCGCAATTGCCGGTCGGCCTTCCGCTCGACGACATCGGTCAAACCGGCAGCATTACGCTGAACGCCTTTGGACCGAGTGTTGGCACCATCCTCAATCAGTGGACCTACAGCTTCAAAGACGTCGCCACCAAAATCATCGGCAGGCATAGTCTAAAGTTCGGCGGCGAACTCACCCGCCTGTTCTATCTGCAGGATTGTGCCGCTTGCGGCGTCCCCAGCTACGACTTCTTCAATATCTGGGACTTCCTTAATGACGCGCCGCATACGGAAGGCTCCGGCTACAACGGCTTTAACCCAACCACGGGCATACCCACCATCGAGCGCCAGGACGACCGCGAAGATGTCTGGGGCTTTTTTGCGCAGGATGATTTTAAGCTTCGCCGAAATTTGACCATCAATGCCGGGCTGCGATGGTCCTACTTCGGGCCGCTCTCTTCGAAAGAAGGCAATATGTTCGTCGCCACTCCCGGGGCGGGAGCGGATTATTTGACCGGACTCACCGTTCATCGGGGTGATTCCTGGGCGGCGCAAAAAGATAACTTCGGTCCGCAAATCGGTTTTGCCTGGAGTCCCGGGCACTTCAACGACAAGATCGTGATTCGCGGCGGATACGGCATCAACTACAACCAGGAGGAAATCGCTGTTTCATCCAACATCGCCTCGAATCCCGGCTTGATCGTGACTCCGACCTTCAACATGTCAACACCAACTTCGCCCAATCCCGGCATCGTCTACGCCACGGCGACGAATCCGCACTCGCTTAACACTTATCCGCCCAATCCGCATGCGATTGTCACCTTTGGCCCCAACGGACTGCCCACCACGGGTACGGTGAATGTTGAGATCTTTCCCCACACTCTGCCCACGCTGTTGGTGCACCACTACTCGGCCGATATTGAGAACGACATCGGACACCACCTGATCGCAACCGTTGGTTATGAGGGAAGTTTGTCGCGCAATATTTTCTTCCATGAAAATACCAACGCCGCTCCCGCCGCCGATGGCTTTTCGCTGAATCCGCAAATCGGAGGGGGAGACAACTGGAATGTTTCCGGCTGGGACCAACTACAACGCCCTGCTCGCCGAATTGAAGCATGACTTTGCGCGGCAGTTTATGGCGGATGTGCAATTCACCTGGGCGAAGAGCCTTGACACAAGCTCGGGCCCTTACTATGAGCAGGATTATCCATACAATCCGAATTTGGATTATGGCCGCTCGGATTTCAACGTTGCCCGGGCTTTTAAGATTTTCGGCATGTGGCAGCCGGTTTTCTTTCACGGCAGCCGAGGCTGGATTGAAAAAATTGTTGGCGACTGGTCGCTCAGCGGCATCTTCAATGTGCACTCCGGATTCCCCTGGAGTCCGGTGGTGAGCGTGGCCAGCGGCAGCCTCTACTGTGGAACCTGCGGATACACGAGCCTATATCCGGCAGCCGAAATACCCGGTGCGGGAACGAGCACCCAAAATAGCGCTTTCAAAGGTCCGGTGAGTTCGAACTTCCCGCTGGGCGGGACGGCTTATTTTGTCATGCCCACCTACACCTCTTACAGCGGAACGGACTACGGAAACTCGCTTCCCCAAGCTCCCGGCGTTCACCGCAATTCGCTGAATCTTCCTGGCTACAGAGATGTCGATCTAACCTTGGCCAAAGGTTTTGGTTTCCCGAACAACAAAGTGCTGGGCGAGAACGCCAGACTCGAACTGCGGCTGGATGCCTACAACGTATTCAACAACTTGAACTTTAATCCCACCGACATCTCGAACATCGTCAGCAGCTCAAACTTCGGCACGATCGCCGGTGCTCTTACCGGTCGAGTGGTCACGATTGGAGGCCGCTTCAGCTTCTAGAGATCGAGCCCGCCGGGTGCCTCGGGCTGGTGAATCGAAGCGATGGCGCTTTGCGCTTTTCCTTGCACCGTCATAGAGTCATTCGAAACCTACCGCTTTTGCCCGGGCGTGCGGAACTGCCCAGGGTGGTCCATCACCATGCGTATACATCCTCGCTCGCGGACCGTGGAGCATCCACCGTTGAGATCCAGATCAAATCGCTACCGGGGGCGTTTCTCAGATCTGGTCCCGGTACTGCTCTAAAACGATGCGCACCAATTGACTGCGTGTTCGCACTCCAGTCTTCGAAAAGAGCTGTTGCAGAGTGGACTTTACCGAGCCCTCGGAAACTCCGATCCGCGCCGCAATTTCCTTGTTTGCCAGACCCTCGAATACAAATGAGAGCACCTGCTGCTCTCGCTCGGTGAACCGTCTGGCTGCGCTGGACGGTGGGCTTGCCGATTTGCCCACCGAGGCCTGCAGTTGTTCCTGGTCCAGCCAGACCTTGCCGGCCATCACGTCACGGATTCCTTGTGCCAGCAACCCCGCAGAGTCGTGTTTGCGAAACACCCCGCAAATGCCGGAGCGGATCAGCTCCGACACTGCTTCCGTATCCAGTCCTGCGGTAACCACGAGGATTTTCTCGTGGAATCCCTGTTCTTTGGCTAGTCGGAGAAATTCTCGGGCATCCTGCTCCCCCAGATCATAATCGAGGAGCACCAGATCAATCGGCTTTCGCCGAAGGACCTGGAGGGCCTCGTCAATCGTCCCGCAATGAGCAACCACTTCAAACCCGGGCTCTGCGCCTAAAAGCCGACTTACACTTTCCCGAAATAAGGCGTGGTCGTCCAACAACAGAATGTGAACCGTCCGTTCCGCAGTTTTAGGCATTTACTGCCTCCTGTGCGGCGACGTGAACCGGCAAGACCACGACGAAACAGCATCCTTCCAGTCTTGGCTCATAGGAGAGCTCACCGCCAAAACTGCGCATGATCGCCCGGGAAACGTAGAGACCGAGGCCGCTGGACTTGGCCCCTCGCTGAAACGGCCTAAACAGGTTTTCGGGCGAGGCCACGCCGATGCCGGTGTCTTCGAATTGGATGACGACTGTTCCATTCTCCCCGCGGGCAGCGATGTGAAGGCGCTTTAATGCGCTGGACATCATAGCCCGCTGGCTGTTCTTGGCCAGATTCAAGAAAACCTGAATCAGCCCGTAGCGGTCAGCCCAAACCAAGGGCAACGGATGCTGAATACTCCACTGCACATTGATGTCCGATTCGTGATAGGTGGCTTCAATCAGAATCCGCAACTCATCGAGCACGGAAGTGAGTTCGACCACTTCTCCATTCTGCGCCGGCGTGGAGCCCAGTTCCAATGCCGACATTCTCTCCAAACTTTGGATCAAGCCGCCCAGAGCCCGAAAGTCTTCATTGCTTTCAAGCTCCTTGATTCGCGACAAGTTTTTGTGGACAACCAGAACCGCCCCACTCAGGTTCCGGATTTCGTGCGCCACGGTACTCATTAGGATTCTCGTGTTCTTCAACAAATGATCGAGGCTTAGCTCCTCACGATTACGCAGGTCTTCGGAAAGATCCACGATGATCGCCGCCAACCGAGGGCCCGATATCGTGCTGTAAGTGGAAAACCAGACTCCGGCCAGAAACACTTCGCCGTCACTCCTTTGTCCCGTGCATTGCAGAGTGGTCCGAAAAACGCGCGAAGGTTGACTGTTTAGTACGGTTTGGAGGGCCGGAAGGTACGATCTGACCGGCTGACCTTGTAAGGGCGCCGAGCCGGGAGCGAGCAACTTCTGCGCCGCTTCATTGGCAAGCAGCACTTTCCCGTCCGAATCGATGGTAATGATGGCTGCGGGGCTGCTCTCGATGAGCGAACGCGATTGGTGTTCAGCGTCCTGGCGCATCCTGACTTGGTCTTCAAGTTCCTCGGCGTGCTTGAGGGCAATGCGCCGGTTGCGGACCATCTCGGAAATGAACAGCCCCGTGCCCACAAATCCCGCCGAGCTAAATAGCAAGCGGA
>JASHRB010000314.1 GCA_030037575.1 Candidatus Sulfotelmatobacter sp.
GAGAGTATAGTTACTCTCAGAGTGACACGGAGGCCCAATATGCCAGAATCTCTTATGCCGGAATCTCTCGCTGACCTGGAAGCGGTACGCGCTGAGCTACTGGAGCAGTTCCTCAGTTTGAGCGATTTTCGGCCTGGTTCCATCACCGCCAGCGTGCGCCGCTGCGGAAAGCCCACTTGCCACTGTGCCAGGCCCAACGATCCGGGACATGATCCCCAGTTCCGCCTGAGCCGCAAAGTGAACGGGAAGACCGTGAATGAGAGTTTTGCCACTCCCGCCGCTCTGCGTAAAGCCCAACGAGAGGTCGCAGAATTCCAGCGCTGGCAACAGCTCGGTCAACAATTGCTGGCCATCAACCAAAAGATTTGTGCGCTTCGGCCGGTGACGGAGCAAGGCAGCGGCTGGACGCCCCAGGAAAAAAAAGGCTGTTGCGATCCATCAGGAGATTACGCGGGAAATAAACCTCCTGCTTACCCGCATCTTTGCCGAACGGCACAAGACTGGGGAGATGGATTTGGAAGCCGTCGAACTGGCCCTGCGGGCGAGCCTGCATCAGGCCGGGGCTACAGCCTTAAGCACATTGTTACAGTTCGATCCACCCAGCAAGGAACAGCGGCAACTATTGTGCTCCTGCGGCCACGCCGCCCGCTATGTCGAGTTGCGTTCCAAACCCCTGCTCACGGCGGTTGCAGCTGCCACCTGCCTACGCCCCTATTATCTGTGTGACCACTGCCATCATGGTCAATTTCCCGTAGACACCGAACTGGACATAGAGAATACGGAACTCTCACCGGGAGTGCGACGCATGCTGGCCACCATCGGCCATGAACTGCCTTTCGCGCAGGGACGCGAGCAGATGGAGTTGTTGGCGGGTTTATGCGTCACGACCAAAGCGGTAGAGCGCACGGCCGAAGCCATCGGAGCCGATATGGAAGCGCGGCAGCTGCGCCAGCGGGCGCAGGCCACGCAGTTGAACTTGCCCATCCCCATGGGGCCGCGCATTCCCATTCTTTACGTGGAGATGGATGGCACGGGCATTCCCGTGGTGCGCAAGGAAACCGAAGGCCGCGCCGGCAAACAGGACGGCCAGCCGGCCCACACCCGCGAAGTCAAGCTGGGTTGTATATTCACCCAGACCAAGCTGGATGCCGAAGGGTATCCCATTCGCGACCAAGATTCCACCAGTTCCGTGGGGGCGATCGAGAGCTGCGAGGAATTCGGCCTCCGTCTCTATGCCGAAGCTTGGCGACGGGGCTGGGCCCGTGCCACCAAGAAAGTAGTACTGGGAGACGGGTCAGAATGGATCTGGAACCAAGCCGCTCTCCACTTCTCCGATGCCACGCACATCGTCGATCTCTATCACAGCCGGGAGCACCTCTGGACGTTGGCGGCCAAACTCTATCCCCATGATGCGCCCGCCCAGAAGCGCTGGGTCAGGGTGGAGAAAGACAAACTGGATGACGGGAAAATCGAAGACATAGTCGCCTCGCTGCGCGCCCTGGCGGCTATTCATCCTGGCTTAGCGAAGGACATCGAGACGGAAGCCAACTACTTCGAAGGCAACAAAGAACGCATGCGTTACGCCGAGTTTCGCAAACAAGGACTGTTTGTTGGCTCTGGGGTCGTCGAAGCTGGTTGCAAGACAGTGATTGGCAGGCTCAAACGGTCAGGGATGTTCTGGACGGTACGCGGAGGCAATGCCATCATTGCCCTCCGCTGCTGCCAGATCAGTGGTAACTTCCAGGACTATTGGGAGGCCCGACGGGCGTAATCTCCCACTTTTAAGTCGCGCACCCCCGAACGATGCGGCGGCGCGGACCATCGTGGCCAGGATCAATGAATTATTCGCGGTGGATGCGGAAGCGCGGGAGCAGGGACTGAGTGTAGAAGCTCGTCATCACTTGCGGCAACAAAAAGCTCCCGGGTTGCTGGAGAAAATCAAAGCGGCGATCGAAGCCGCCGGGCCAGGAGCGTTACCCGGGGGAGCGCTGGAAAATGCCTGTCAGTATGCCGTGGGACTGTGGCCGAGACTGAACAGATTTCTCCAGTATCCGGAGTTGGAGCTGAGTAATAATCTGATCGAAAACTCGATGCGCCCGATCGCCTTGGGCCGCAAGAATTGGATCCACATTGGCAGTCCGGAAGCAGGCCCCAAAATAGCCGCCATCCTATCGGTGATCGAAACCTGTCGCCGGCTGAAAATCTCGGCACGAGATTATTTGTTGGGAGTTCTCCCCGGCCTCGCCAACGTACGCGTGCGTCATCTGCCCGCCCTCACCCCAACCACCTGGGCCGCTCAGCGCCAGTAGAAAAGCAGAACTCGTATTCGTCAAAGATGTGTTTGCACTGACGCTTACAGTCCAAGGAGAATGTAAGCGAAAATTGTGGAATTATGCCTTTGACAAACCCATTGCCGTGATTCATGCTCCGTTTTTTTCGAGGAAATATGGCAGGACCTATCCGAATGTCAGCCAGGTGCGGCGGCGAAATTGGGGGCGGATCACACTGTTTTTCAACTACCCCCCCAGAAATCCGACGTGCCATTTACACCACCAACAGTGTGGAATCGCTGAATCGTTCGCTGCGCACCCGCCGCCTCGCACTACGGACTGACGACACAGCACCGCAACGTGATCTACGTTGTAACGCCGGTGCGGGTGTGCGCCCGCGAAGTGGGGGAGGCGCGCGTGCGGATCGTCAATCCATCCCCGGACAAGTTTTTCGGCTTCGAGCCGGTCGATGTGCTCGGTTACAAAGTGATGATTTCCGATAGCGAGAAGACCGCCATCGACTGCGTCGACCGCCCGGCGCTCGCCGGCGGGGTGGGCGAGGCCGCCATGATCCTTGCGACTGCCAGCCGCCGGTTCGAATGGACCAAGGTGGTGAACGCATTGAGTCCGGCGCGCTCGTGCGTCGCTTTGGCTGGCTCGTCGATCATGTCGCCGCCGACATGCCGACGGAAATACGCGCGCGCCTGATGGGCATGACCGGCGGCAGCACGCGAGCCTGGCTCGGCCCGCTGCATTACCACAAGGTGCAGGACGCCATCGGCTATGACGAGACCTGGCGTCTGTTCGTCAACGTATCGCACGAAGAGCTGCACGGCAGCGCTGGGCTCGGCCGGCGCAAAACCGTGAGAAAGGACAGCTAGGAATGCTGACGCAGACACAGGTGCAGCGGTATTCCAATGAATCCGGGCTGCGAGACATCATGATCGCTGAGAAGGAAGTCGTGCTGACATTCCGACATTCCTTGCCAGGAGGACATCAAGAACTTCCGGATGGGCCACAAACCTCGGACCATGTCCGAGCTGTATTCGCACCTGTTCGAAGAGGCAGAGCTTCGACTTGCGGAAAGCGCGCAAGTGGGCGTTGGATTCGACATTCCTGCTTATGTTGCTCCAAACTGCTCC